>DATFVB010000184.1 GCA_035260525.1 Thermoanaerobaculia bacterium | reverse complement strand
GTAGAGCTCCTCGAACTCATCACGCCTCTCGGGCAGGAGCTGCCGAATAACGGCCAGAGCTTCGCTGTACCACTGCTGGTATTCCTTCTCGCACTTGCCTTTTACGTGCGCATACCTGGCAGCGCCCTCCTTGTCGAGCTTTCCGGCCAGTTTTTGGTGCTGCAGGCCAAGATCGATGCGTATGTCTTCGCCGAGTGAAGAAAGAGTCTCCAGATCGCGGCGATATCTATCGAGATTCGTTGCCATAACGCTAACGGGCTAACTTTGTATTAGCTGGAGGCTCGCGGTCCGAGATAGGCGGAATCCGGTTCGGCATAGTCGCCCCCCGTCGCCGAGATAGGCGGATCAGGCGTCGGCCTATCCCGATCCGAAATAGGCGGAACCCGGCGCCCCGAAGGGCCCGGCCGCTATCGCGCGTCGAGTGGACTCTTGACACCCCGGCCTCCGGACTGGTTCAGAACATGAGTATAGATCATCGTCGTCGAGACGTCCTTGTGCCCGAGGAGCTCCTGGATCGTCCGAATGTCGTACCCGTCCTCGAGGAGATGCGTCGCGAACGAGTGCCGCAGCGTGTGGCAGGAGACCGGCTTGACGATGCCCGCCAGCCGCGCGGCGTGCCGGACCGATTTCTGGATCGTCGACTCGTGGACGTGGTGGCGGCGACGGGCGCCGTCCCGCGGATCGCGGCTCGGGCCCGGCGCCGGAAACACGTACTGCCAGCCCCACTGTCTCTCCGCGCCCGGGTACTTCCGAGCGAGCGCGTCGGGCAGGAAGACGGCGCCCAGCCCGGCGCGCAGATCGCGGGCGTGGAGGTCCCGCACGGCCTCGAGATGGATGCGGAGCGGCTCCCGAAGCGAGACGGGGAGCATCGTGCGGCGGTCCTTGGCTCCCTTTCCGTCCCGGATCAGGAGCTGATTCAACCCGAAATCGACGTCCTTGACGCGCAGGCGCAGCCCTTCGAGCAGCCGCAGCCCGCTGCCGTAGAGGAGTGTCGCGATCAGGCGAACGCTTCCTTCCAGACGCGACAGCAGATCCAGCACCTCGCCCCGCGTCATGACCGTCGGAAGCCTCGACGGCCGTTTGGCCCGGACGAGATGGTCGAGATCCGGGAACGTCCCTCCGAGCACGGTGCGGTAGAGAAAGAGCAGGGCCGACAGCGCCTGGTTCTGCGTCGAGGAGGAGACCTTCTCGTGCGTCGCGAGCCGGGAGAGAAAGGCGTTGATCTCGGCCGCACCGGTCTCGCGCGGATGGCGCCGCCCGCAAAATCGAACGTAGCGGCGGATCCACCCGACGTACGCCTCTTCGGTGCGGATCGAGTAGTGGCGGGCGCGGAGCTCCGTTCGAACCCGGTCCGAAAGGAGGACGACGGGCTGGGTCGGGGAGGTGGCGGCTACGGGCGGCACCATCGGCGGCTATGATACGCCTTATTTACGCCCGGAGCCGGGAAATCGAGTTCTCATGCTTCGACTCTTCCCATCGCGGAAGGGGCGAATCGGGGACGCCACGGGAAAAGCCCGAATCGCTAAGTTTTTGAGAGCGCGTGAGATCTGTTTCCGGGCTCCCCCGCCTGGTTCGTCGAGCCGCGGCGGGCCGAGAAGAAGCGCTACTCGCCAGATCTCGAAAAATCGACGCTGAAGTCACCGAGCCGAAATCCCCGCGATGCGGAGCGGAAGTGAAGGCATTGCGCGACGACGGCGCGGCGGTCGCGTCGCCAAAGCGCGGCGAGGGGGTGCCCGTGCGTGCGGTGGAGTCGCTCGCCCAGCTTGCGTGAGGAGTGCACGGCCCTCTACAAGCCGCTCAAGGTGTTCTCCGCCGCCGCCGCGGTGCTGGTGGCCGCGGGGCTCGCGCTCGTCGCCCGCTTCTTCTGGTACTACTTCGGGCCGCGCCCGGGCGGCCACGCCCAGTCGCTCGTCGTCGCCGCGATCCTGATCGTCGTCGGCGTGCAGACGTTTCTCATCGCGCTGCTGGCCGACCTCGTCTCGATCAACCGGACGCTGCTCGAGAGACTGCAGGAGTGACAGAGCGCGCCCTCTCCTCCGAAATCGCTTCGCTAGCTTCGCTCAGAACGATCGTTTCGATTCTCGACATTTCGATGCGTGCGCATCATGAATTGCCGCGCTCCAGCGGGTAAGGTCGATTCTGCGTTCTGGGACAGTCGGGTGGCATCCTGAACCTGTCGCCGCCCGGCTCGACGATCACCGGTGCCGGAAATGGAGGATCGAATGAAAAGGATATTGATGAGCCTGGCCGCGATGGCTACATTCGCCGTCGCCCTTCCCTCCTGGGCGGGAAACGGGATCGACGTCAACGGCCCCCATTACAACCTCAACATCATCGGCGTCGAGAACCCGAAGAACCCCGCGATGAACGGAGGCGACGGGCACACGATCTTCGTCGCGCTCGGAAGCAGCGGCCGGAAGACGCCGGCCGACACGGTCGAGACCGACATCTGGCTCACCCCGGGCGACTTCCGGGTCTGCGACGCCAACGGGTTCGACTACGCCTACAAGTGCGACGGCACACAGATCGGCCGGGGATTGTACGGCGCGGTTTTTCAGCTGCCGTGCAACACGGCGGAAACCACGGATTACAGATGCGAGGAGGGTACGGCCTCGGCATCGTATTCGGTCTGGGGGCGCGCGCTCGGGCAACCGGGCGGCAGCGCCGTCATCACGACGTGCGCCTACGACAAATTCACGGATGAAGTCGTCTGCTCTACCGACAACACCGTGGACGTCTTTTCGCGCGGCAGCGGCAAGCAGATCTTCCAAGACGTGACGAAGGAGCTCACGACGCTCCAGGACGTCTGCTTCTATATCAATGCGACGACCGAGGTGTGCGACAAGAGCGTTTCTCTCTTCAACGACGTCCTCGAAGACTATTTCTGGAAGTACGAGAACAAAGGGCTGCGTCTCGCCCAGATTCGCTTCTATCTGAACCCGGCCGAGTAGTGGGGTTGTCTTCCTCTTCCCGGGAGCGGACCGCGAAAGCGGTCCGCTCCGTATTTCTGCTCGGCCGGCATCGGCCGATCGTCGCCCGCGGCGCCGCGGCGATCCTCGCCTCCTTCGCCGCCCTCGCCTCGGCCGCCCCGAACGCGGTGGTTCGCGATCCCGTCCACGACTTCGGCCGCGTCCCCCACGGTGAAAAAATTCGTCACTCGTTCCGGGTCCACAACGCCGGGGACGCTCCCCTCGAGCTGACGGGGGCGCGCATGTCGGATTCCGGAATGACTTCCCAGATGCCTCCGATCATCCTTCCGGGGGAGGACGGCTCGATCGCCGTGGAATGGTCGACGGGCAACGCCGTGGGGACGCTCCGCGGGCGGGTGTCCGTTCTCACGAACGACCCGGCCAGTCCCGAGGTCCCTCTCGTTCTCCAGGGGAAGGTTTACGGGCCTCTCGACGTCGATCCCTTTCCCGCCGTGTTTCTGTCGGCCTTCCGCGATGAAGACGTCCGCCGGGAGCTGACGTTCACCAGCAATCAGCCGTCGCCGGTCGATCTCCGGTTGGCGGCGTCGACCGGCGGGCATTTCCGCGCGACTTTCGAACCGATCGTCGAGGGGAAGACGTGGCGCGTTACGGTGCGGGTCGAACCCGGGACCGCTCCCGGGCGTTACGAGGAATCGCTGCGGCTCCAGAGCGACGACCCGGCGATCGGCGCGGTGCGCGTCCCGGTCCACCTCTTCGTCAAGGCCGACCTCTATGCCGATCCCGATACGTTCGACTTCGGCGAAGTCCCGCTCGAGCGCGTCCGGAAGCAGCCCGGTGTTCTCGCGCTCCTGCGCCAGGCCGTCTTCGTCAAGAAACGGCGCGGCGGTTTCCACGTGCGAACTGTTCGCTCGGACGTCGCCGCCCTCGACCTCCAAACGACCCCGCCCTCGGGCGAAAGCGGCTCCTTCGAGATCTTCGCGGGACTGCGTTCGGATGCCCTGCAGCCGGGAAGCCTCCACGGCACGGTCACGATCGAGACCGACGACCCCGAATTCCCGATCCTGAAGATCCCGGTGCGCGGCCGGATCGTCGAGAAGTAGCGCGGCGCACGCCCGTTTCCGATGTTCGCCAGCGCGGCGTGGCGATGCAACGCGCCGGCTACTTGGCGCTCCGGTCGTGCCCGACCTCAGTTGCGAGAACGGCCAGACGCGAGCCCGGCGGGATGCGGGTCGGCGCCGCGCCGTCCCGGTGAGTCGAGCGCGAAGGGGTCGTCCCCGCGAAAGCGGGGACCCAGAATCCCCTGGATTACTCGCGTCCTCCGGCCGCTCGGATTCTTCGAATTCCCTAACGTTCGCGGGAATGACAAAAAAGCCGTACGGCGACGACGGTGCGGGCGGCGCGCGCCCGCCCGGCTCGATGCATCCGCCTCCGCCGAGGCTTCCCCCTTCGCGTTCGCGCTACCGCGAGACGAGTCGGCGCGACAGGTCGCCGCGCCAGCTACCCGGCGCTTCGGTCGTGCTCGGCGTCAGTTGTGAAAACGACGAGGCGCGGCGAGGCGCGAGCCCGGCGGGATGCGGGTTTCCGGCCGGCCGGGAAGACGTACCGAAAGCCGTACGTCGAGCGGCCGGCCGGGAAGACGCGCCCGCCCGGCTCGATGCATCGCCGCGCCCGCCTCCCCTAGTACCATTTGCCGGGGGGGCGGTTCAGTACGGTCGCATCCTCCAGCACGGCGAAGACCTTCTCCGAGTCGTCCGCCACCGAATAGAGGATGCGAT
>DATFVB010000183.1 GCA_035260525.1 Thermoanaerobaculia bacterium | reverse complement strand
CGGCGGACGCGCGCGGCGCGAGGAACGCGTCGAAGATCCGGCGCGACTCCGCGCGCGCGGTGGCCCACGTCGCTCCGGGCCGCAGCGCGCCCCCGATCTCGATCCACCAGATCCTCGTGTCCGTGAACGGGTCGGCGCCCGGCTCCATCCAGTCGTTGCCGAGAATCACGGAGAACGACCGGAGCGGCATCCAGAGATCGGGCGACGTTCCGGGCTCGAGACCGAAGAACCTCTCGGGGAGGACGCCGACGAGGAGGACGCTTTTCCCGTTGACGACGATCGGCCGCCCGATCGCCGACGGATCGGCCCCCAGCATCCTCTCCCAGAATCGATGGGAGATCGCCGCGACGGGCGGCGCTCCCGGCCGATCGTCGGCCGGAATCACGAGCCGACCCGCCGCGGGCTGCACGCCGAGGACGTCGAAGAACGAACCGGAGGCGAACCTCGCGACCGCCGAGGCGCCCCGGCCGCCGATCTGGACGTTGACGGAGGGGTCGTTGGCCATCAACGCGAACGTGCCCGAGAACGCGCGGTTCCCGGATGCGATCGCTCCGAACACCGGATAGGGAAACGCGGTCGTCCACGTCTCCCCGGTCGAGTCGTCCTTGCGGCTGCTCCCTTCGAGGTCCTGCACGATCTTCGGCCATTCGCGCGAGGACCAGGTGAGGAGACCGAGCGAAGAGGGCTCGCGCACGGGAAGACGCCGCAGAATCAGGCCGTCGACGACGGAGAACACCGCCACGGTGGCGCCGATGCCGAGTGCGAGGGTGACGATCGCCGCCGCCGCGAGCCCGGGGCGGCGCGCGAGGGAGCGGAAGGCGTAGCGAAGGTCGTTTCCAAGTCCGGTCATGGCGTCACCTCACTCCTGCCGCAGCGCGGCCATCGGATCGATCCGGGATGCCCGCCGGGAGGGCACGAGCGCGGCGAGGAGCGCCGCCGCGAAGAGAATGGCGGATACCGCCCCGTACGTCGCGGGATCGAACGGCCGCACGTCGAAGAGGATCCCGGAGAGCAGCCGGGTCAGGAACAGCGCCCCGACGATCCCCGCGCCGAGACCGATCGCGGCGAGCCGCGTGGCGTCTCCCAGAACCATGCCGACGACGTCCTTGCGCTGCGCGCCGATCGCGATCCGCACGCCGATCTCGCGTGTGCGGGCGGCGACGGCGTACGAGAGCACTCCGTAGATCCCGATCGCGGCGAGCGCCAGTGCGGCCGCCGAGAAGATCGAGAGGAGGAACGCGTAGAACCGCGGCGCCGCGACGGAGCGCGAAACGACGTCTTCCATCGACGTCATGCCGGTCACCGGAAGGTCGGGGTCCCGGCGGTGGACGATCTCCCGGACCGCGCGTCCGACCGATTCCGGCCGCTGCGCCGTCCGGACGACGATGGTCAGGCTCGAGACGCCGACCTGGTCCAGGGGGAAGTAGGCCGCGGGCTCCGGGTCCTCCGAGAGCGAGCGGTCGTGCGTGTCGCCCACGATGCCGACCACGGTTCCCTCGACGTCTCCCTTGATCGGGCGCGCTCCCATGACCAGGTACTGTCCGATCGCGTTCCCTTTCGGGAAGAACCGGCGCGCCGCAGAGCGCGTGAGCAGCAGCACCCGCTCGGCTCCTTGCCGATCCGCGTCCGTGAAGACGCGCCCCGCGACGAGCGGGCTCCGCATGGTCGCGAAGTAGTCGGGGGAGACGACGCGGAGGTTCATGGATGGCTCGTCCGACTTCGGGACCGGCGCGCCGGCAACGGTGAACGAGCTGCTGAAGGACGAGGAGGAGAGCGGGGCGCAGAACACCCCCCCTGCCGCCCGGACTCCGGGCAGCGCGTCGAAGTCGGCGAGGAGCCGCCGATAGAACGCCGAGCGCGAAGCCGGGTCGGCGTATTTCGCATCGAGGGTGAGATCGAACGTCAGGACGTGATCCGCGCGGAAACCCGGATCCACGCGTACCAGCCGGCCGAAGCTCTTGACGAGAAGCCCGGCCCCGGCGAGCAGGAGGAGCGCGAGCGCCATTTCGCCCGCGACGAGCAGGTCGCGCAGGCGGCGCCTGGCCGGGGTGCCTCCGCCCGCGGTCTCGCGCAGCGAGACGGGGAGACTCGAGCCGGTCGCGCGCAGCGCGGGGACGAGCCCGAAGAGGATCGCCGTCGCCGCCGCGATCCCCGCCGTCATCGCGAGCACGCGAACGTCGACGCCGATTTCGGACAATCGCGGGAAATCGGACGGCCCGTAGCGGACGATCAGGCGGTCGGCCGCCGCCGCGAGGGCGATTCCGCCGGTCGTCCCGGCGGCGGCGAGCAGCATCGACTCCGTGAGCATCTGCCGGACAATGCGGGCGCGTCCCGCGCCGAGGGCCCGGCGGACCGCGATCTCGCGTTCCCGCCGTGCGCCGCGGGCGAGCAGCAGGTTCGCGACGTTCGCGCATGCGATCAGGAGGACGAGCGCGACGGCTCCGGTGAGGACGAGAAGGGCCGGCTTCACTTTTCCGACGATCTGTTCCTTCGCTGTCCGGAGGGAAACGGTGTGCCCCTTGTTCTTGTCGGGGTAGGCGGCGGCGAGGCGCGCCGCGATCCCTTTCACCTCGGTTTCGGCGGCCGCGAGGGAAACCCCGTCCTTCAGGCGGCCGATGACGGAGATGTAGTGGGCGCCCCTCTGCCTCTCCACGTCCGGGCCGAAGTCGAGGGGGGCCCAGAGGTCGTCGGACCCGAGGGGGAAGGCCAGACTCTCGGGAGCCACGCCGATCACTTCGTACGGCTCTCCGCCGAGGCGGATCGTCGCCCCCACGGCGTCCGGGCGTCCGCCGAACCGGCGGAGCCAGAGCGAATGGCTGAGAACCGCGACGTGGTCCTTCCCTGCCGCGCACTCCGCCGTCCCGTAGAAGCGGCCGAGCTCGGGGCGCACCCCGAGCACGGAGAAGAACGTGCCGGTCGTGGACGCGTAGGACGCTTCCTCCGGCTCGCCCGACCCGGTCAGGGGATCCGAGCTCCGCGCGTACGCCGCCATGTCGGAGAACGACCGGTTCTGGGCGCGCCAGTCGAGAAAATTCGGCGGCGTCGCCGTCATCCCGAACATCTCCTTCTCGGGCATGTCCTCGCGGACGAACACGAGGCGATCCGCGCGCGGGAAGGGAAACGGCCGGAGGAGGACGCCGTTGACGACGCCGAGAACGGCGGTGTTCACGCCGATCCCGAGGGCGAGCGTCGCGACGGCGACGGCGGTGAACCCCGGGCTGCGGCGGAGGCCGCGCCAGGCGTACCGGAGATCGGAGACGATATCGTGCATTGTTCCCTCCTTCAGTACTGCCGGAGCACCGCGGCCGGATCGAGGCGCGTCGCGCGGCGGGCCGGAACGAGACTCGACGCGAGCGCGAGCCCGCCGGCGAGCAGCGCGACGGCGGCGAAGGTTTCCGGGTCGCGCGGCCCGACCCCGTAGAGCTGTCCGGAAAGGAGGCGGGTCGCCGCGAGGGCGCCGCAGACTCCGAGCACGAGTCCCGCCGCGATCCTCCGCGCGCTGCCGCCCGCCACGAGACGAAGGATGTTCCCGCGCGTTGCGCCGAGGGCGATTCGGATCCCGAGCTCCCGTCTCCGCTGGAGCACCGAATTCGAGGCTACGCCGTAGATCCCGATTCCCGAGAGGAGGAGCGCGATTCCCGCGAAGGCGTTGAGCAGGATCGCGGCGAATCGGCGCTGCCCGGCCGACGCGGCTCGCGTCTGCTTCATCGTCGCGAGGCCGTCGACGATCTGCTCGCGGTCGAGCTCGCGGACGGCGCGGCTCGCCGCGGCGCCGACCGCCGCGGGAGAGCGCTCCGCGCGGATCACCAGCGTCATGTCGTTGTCGGCGGAGAGCTGCTCCTGGGGGACGTAGATCTGCCCCGACGGAGGGGAGTCGAGGCCTCGATTCCGGACGTCGCCGGCGACGCCGACGATGGTCCGCCACGGCCCGTCCGTCCCGCCGATCTTCACGCGCCGCCCGATCGGATCCGCGGCGCCCCAGAACCGGCGCGCGAGCGTCTCGTTGACGACGATGACCGGAGGAGCTCCGGCGCGGTCGGCGGCCGCGAGCCACCGTCCCTTCCGCAGCGGGATCCCCATCGTCGCCCGGTAGTCCGCGCTCACCGAGAAGCGGTCGGCGGACGGGTCGTTCTCGGGATTGGCCGCCGGCCGGTCCTCCGCGTGGATCCCCCACGAGTCGAAGGTGTTTCCGAGGGGGAGCTGGCTGACGACGGCGGCGGAGCGGACGCCCGGGAGCGCGCGGACGCGGTCGAGCGCCCGCCGGTAGAAGCCGACGACCGCCGCGTCCTCCCGGTACCGGGGCCCGGAGAGGTGGACGTCCATCGAGACGAGATTCGTCGCGTCGAATCCGGGATCGACGTCGAAAAGCCGCGCGAGGCTGCGGACCAGGAGCCCGGCACCGCAGAGCAGGACGATGGCGAGCGCGACGTCGAAGACGACGAGGCCGCCGAGGAACCGGCGCCGGCCGGGTCCCGCCGTTCCGCCGGAGACGTCGGCGATCGCCGCGGCGGGCTCGATGCGGTTGGTCGCGAGCGCCGGGGCCAGCCCGAACGCGATCCCCGTCGCGACGGAGATCGCCGCGCAGGCGGCGAGGACGCGGAGATCGATGCCGACCGCGGACATGCGCGGAAGGTCGATCGGCGCGCCCGAGAGGAGCAGCCCCGTCAGAACGCCCGAGAGCAGCAGGCCGAGCCCGCCTCCCGCCACGGAGAGGAGCAGGCTCTCGGTGAGGAGCTGCCGGACGATCCGCCCGCGCCCGGCCCCGAGCGAGACGCGCAGCGCGATCTCCCGGCGGCGCTCCGCCATGCGGGCGACCAGAAGGCTCGCGACGTTCGCGCACGCGAGGAAAAGGACGAGCGCGACGGCTCCGAGCATGACGAGGAGGGGCGTGCGCACCGATCCGAAGATCGTGTTCGACAACGGCTCGACGGCGGCGCGGGGCGAGGCGTATTCGGTCGGGAACGCGCGGGCGAGCGCCGCCTCGATGCCGGACAGCTCGGCCGATGCCTGCGCCGCGGAGACGCCCGGCTTCAGGCGGCCGAACGCGCGGAGGTGGTGGCAGGTGCGGCAGGCCTGGGGAAGCGACGCGTCGTAGCCCAGGGGCGCCCAGATCTCCGTCTCTCCCCGGCGGCTGATCGCGAACACGGATTCGAATCCCGCCGGGAGGACGCCGACGAGCGTGTAGGACGTGCCGCCGAGCGAGATCGTCCGGCCGACGACCGCCGGATCGCCGCCGAAGCGGCGGACGAAGAGGCCGTGTCCGATGATCGCGACGCGGTTGCGGCCCGGCCGATCCTCTTCGGGGAGGAATTCCCTGCCGAGGGCGGGACGGACCCCGAGCATCCGGAAGAAGCCGGCGGAGACGCGCAACCCCTCGAGCGGTTGCGCATCGGCTCTGCCGACGAGGGTCGGGTTCCAGTAGGAGGTGACGGTGACGTCCTCGAAGCTCTTCGCCTGCCGCCGCCAGTCCGCGTAGGTCGCCCACCCGACGTTGTCACGGTGGCCCGCAGAGTCGAACTCGGCGAGCGAGACGAGCCGCTCCGGGTGGGGGAATCCGAGGGGCCGTAGGAGCACCCCGTCGACGACCGAGAAGACCGCGGTGTTGGCGCCGATCCCGATCGCGAGGGTCGCGATAGCGACCGCCGCGAAGCCGGGCGACCTCCGGAATCCCCGGAGCGCGAATCGGATGTCCTGCAGGAGACCCGTCATGACCCCTCCTTCACTCTTCTCTCAGCGCCCGCATCGGATCGATCCGCGCCGCGCGGCGGGCGGGGAGCCAGGCGGCGGCCGCCGCGACGGCGGCGAGCAGGAGCGGGACGGCGACGAACGTCGCGGGATCGCCCGGAGCGACGCCGTACAGGACCGAACGGAGCACCCCCCGGGCGGCGAGCGCCGCCGCGAGGCCGCCCGCGAGTCCGGCGGCGACCGGAGGAGCGATCCGCCGGAGGACGCCGGCCACGACGTTCCCGCCGGTCGCTCCGAGCGCCATCCGGATCCCGATCTCGCGCGTCCGTCCCGCGACGATCCGTCCGACGACCCCTGACAGACCGCCGACGGACACGAGCAGCCCGAGCGCGGCGAAACTGCCGAGGAGGGTCAGGAGGAAGCGCCGTCCGGCGAGCGAGCGTTCGGCGATCTCCTCCAGAGACGCGATCCGATACAGCGGCTGCCCCGGATCGACGCGGTGGACGGCCGCCGCGAGCTCTCCGGCGGCGGCTTCCGGCGCGCCGCTCGTCCGGACGACGAGCGTCATGACTCCCATGGACCTCTGGGCTTCGGGGTAGTAGATCTCGCTCGCCGGCGAGGCGTCGATCGCGAGACGGACGTCGCCGACCACGCCGACGACCGTGAACCACGGCCGCGGACGGTCCGGCCGCGAGCGGGCGTTCGTGAACCGGCGGCCGATCGGATCCCGGCCGGGCCAGAAGCGCCTTGCGGCGGCCGCGCTGACGACCGCGACGCGCGGCTTGTCCGCGTCGTCGGAAGCGAGAAATCCGCGGCCGCGAAGGAGGGGGATCCCGATCGTGCCGAAGTACGCCGGGTCGACGATCGCCACGTCGGTCGACGGCACGTCCTCGGCGGCCGGCTCCGGGCTTCCTTCGACGACGATTCCGTCCTGACGGTTCGCACCGCCGAGCGGGAGCGGATTCACGGCGGAGGCGGCCCTGACCCCCGGGATGCGCCGCGCTTCCCGGAGCGCCGCGTCGTAGAACGCGGCCTCCCGGCCGTCTCGCCCCGGACCGTCCGGAGCGTCGAGGCGCGCGGTGAGCACGCGGGAGGGAAGGAAGCCGGGATCGACGCGCAGGAGGCGCCAGAAGCTCCGCGCGAGCAGCCCGGTCGCGCAGAGCAGGACGAGCGAGAGCCCGATCTCTCCGGCGATGAGCGCCCCGGTGAGCCGGCCGCGCTCCGGCCCCGCTGCGTCGCGCCGGGCGAGTCTCTCGGGCGTCTTCGCCGAGCGAAGCGCGGGAGCCAGCCCGAAGAGGATCGCGGTCGCGACGGTCGCCGCCGCGAGGACGGCGAGGACCGGGGCGTCGAGTCTCACTTCGTCGAGCCGCGCGATCTCGATCGTCCGCGAGACGGCGATCGCCTTCAGCAGCCCGAACGCGGCGGCGAGCCCCGCGGCGGACCCCGCTGCGGCGAGCGCGAGGCTCTCGGTCAGGAGCTGGCGGACGACGCGGCGCCGGTCCGCGCCGATCGCGACCCGGATCGCGATCTCGCGCCGTCGCTCGGCCCAGCGCGCGAGGAGGAGGTTCGAGACGTTCGCACAGGCGATCAGCAGGAGCAGGCTCGCGGCAACGGAGACGATCAGGAGCGCGGGCCGGACGTCGCCGACGACCTCGTCTCGGAGGGACCGCACCGCGATGCCGTGCTTGCCGTTCTCCGCCGGATAGGTTTCGGCGAGATTCCGACGGACGCGATCCATGTCCGCGCGCGCCGTCGCGAGCGAGGCGCCTTTCCGGAGCCGCCCGATCGCGTACAGCCCGGCGTGGCTCTTGCGCATCAGCGTGTCCGAATCCGGATCGCGCGCCCAAGGCCCGAGCGGGATCCAGACGTCCGCCGTTCCGTAGTCGTAGGAGCGGAGGCCGGGCGGCGCCACGCCGACGACGGTGCGGATCGCTCCGCCGATCGAGACCGGGCGTCCCACGATCCCGGGATCGGAGCCGAAGCGGCGCGTCCACAGGGCGTGCGAGAGATAGGCGACGGGCGGCGCGCCCGGCAGGTCGTCGGAGGGAACGATCGTCCGTCCGAGCCGGGCCGGGACGCGGAGCGTCGCGAAGAAGTTCCCGGAGACGACGTGGGCGTTGAGGCGCTCGGGGGGATCGCCGGGAAGGGTCGCGCTCGAGCCGGTGAACGCGGCGAGCGATTCGAACGAGCGGTTCCGGTCGCGCCAGTCGACGTAGTTGGGATACGAGACCGAGATCTCCGAGCCGTCGGGGCGGGTCTCCGTCATCCAGACGAGCCGGCTCGACTCGGGATAGGGAAGCGGATCGACGAGGACGCTCTTGGCGACCGAGAAGATCGCGGTGTTGGCTCCCGTGCCCAGCGCGAGGATCGCGACGGCGAGCGCCGTGAAGCCGGGCCGTCTCCGGAAAGCGCGCCCGGCGTAGCGGAGGTCCTGGATGAGGCCGGTCATGTTCTCCTTGTTCCTTTCTCACTCCGCCCGGAGCGTGGTGGATGGATCGACCTTCGCCGCCCGCCTCGCCGGGACGTAAGCCGCCGCGACCGCCGTCCCGAAGAGAACGAGCGCCGCGGCGCCGAGTGTCGCGGGATCGCTCGGGCGCACTCCGAACAGGAGCGACCGCAAGACGCCTCCCGCGGCGACCGATCCGGCCAGGCCGATCCCGATGCCGGCGCCCGACAGCAGGAGAGCGGAACCCAGCACGAGGCGGAGAATGCTCGCCGGAGTCGCGCCGAGCGCCATCCGGATTCCGATGTCGCGCGTCCGCTGGGCGACGAAGTAGCTCATGACACCGTAGATTCCGCCGATGCAGAGGAGGAGTGCGATTCCGGCGAACGCCGCCACGAGCGAGAGCGCGAAGCGGTCGCCGTCCATCGAGTCGTCCCGGATCTCCGCCATCGTGCGGAAGCCGAAGACCGGCTGGGCCGGATCGAACCGCCGGACCGCCTCCCGCACCGCGGGGGCGAGCGAGGCGGGAGGAAGCGCCGACCGGACGACGAAGGTGACCGTGCGGGCGAGACCGAATTCGTAGAGCTCGTTGCCCGGCACGATCTGCGCGGCCGGAAAGTCGATCTCCGGGTCGGCGGGACGCCCGAGCCCCTCCTGACGGATCGACCGGTACACCCCGACGATCGTGATCAGGGGCGACGACGCGTCGAACCGAAAGCGTCGGCCGAGCGGATCGTCCGCGCCGAAATACCGGCGGACGAACGCGTCGTTGACCACCGCGACCGGCGGAGCGTTCCCGGTATCGGCGTCGCTGAAGTCGCGGCCGCGGAGCATCGACGCCCCGATCGCGGCGTAGAACCCGGGACTCACGACGCGGAGCTCGGCGTCCTGGTCCCTCGGATCCGCCGGTTCCGGCCGCCCCTCGAGGAGGAAGCTGCCGTTGAAGCCCCACGACTCGAGCGGAAGCCGGTTGATGGTCGCGACGGCGCTCACGCCGGGAACGGCGGCGAGCCGTTGCCGGACGGGGGCGTAGAACGCTTCCTCGAGGCCCCGTCCCGGGTAGCTCTTCTGGGAAGGCGCCGTCTTGAACGTGACGACGCGCTCGGTCGCAACCCCCGGGTCCTGCCGCGCGAGCGCGACGAGGGTCCGCGCGAGCAGAACGGCGGAAGCGAGCAGAACGAGCGAGAGCGCCGTCTCGCCCGCGACGAGAGCGCCGCGCAGACGATCGAGCCCGTGCGGCGAGCCGGCCATCTCTCCGCGGAGCGTGGTGGCTTCCGCGCGCGCGGCGCGGATCGCCGGGAGCAGCCCGAAAAGGAGGACGGTCGCGCCGCTCGCGGCGAGCCCGAAGAGGAGCATCCGCCCGTCGGGCGAGAACGCCGCGGCGCGGGGCAGATACGGCTGGATCACCCGGGAGAGGAGCGCCGCGCCGGCGGCCGCGACCGCGATTCCGGCGGTCGCGCCCGCGAGCGCGAGCACCGCGCTCTCGACGAGCATCTGGCGCACGAGGCGGAGCCGCGCCGCCCCGAGCGCCGTCCGGATCGCGAGCTCGCGGCGGCGCGCCGTCGAGCGGGCGAGGAGCATTCCGGCGAGGTTCACGCACGCGATGAGCAGGACGAGGACGACCGCGCCGGAGAGGATGAAGAGCTTCTGCCGGTAGTCGTTCGACGACCAGAGCCGGAACGGAACCACGCGGCCGCCGCGGTTGCGGGCGGCGTCCGGATACGCGCGGGCGATCCCCCGCATGATGCCGTCCATCTCGGCGCTCGCCGCCGCGGCGGATACGCCGGGCCGCAGGCGCGCGATCGTGCCGAGGAAGTGCGACCCGCGGTCCGCGTAGATCGGCGCGTCGGGATGGAGCGGCGTCCATATCCCGTCGGAGAGCCCGACCGGGAACTCGAACCGGAGGGGAGCGACGCCGACGATGGTGCAGGGAGCGCCGTTCAACCGGACGACGCTCCCGACCGCCGCGGGGTCGCTCCCGAAACGCGTCCGCCAGACCGGATTCCCGAGGACCGCGACGCACGCGGCGCCGCGGGAATCCTCGCCGGGAGCGAACGTCCGCCCGAGCGCGGCGCCCACGCCGAGCACGTCGAAGAGATTCGCGGTCGATTCGACGACGCGGACGCGCTCCGGTCCTCCGCGGCGTTCGAGGTTGCCCGATTGCGCGAGATACCCCGCCATCCCGTCGAAGCTCCGGGCCTCGTTCCTCCAGTCGAGGAAGTCCGCCCACGAGGGAGGGCCGAACCCGCGCGCGGCGTTCCACGTCTCGATCACCTGGACGAGCTCGCCCGGGCGGACGTACGGGTACGGCCGAAGCAGCGCGCGGTCGACGATGCCGAACATCGCCGCGTTCGCGCCGATGCCGAGCGCGAGTGTCGCGACGGCGACCGCCGCGAAGCCGGGCGTGCGGCGGAGTCCCCGGAGAGCGAACCGGACGTCCTGCAGGAGACCGCTCATGGATCCTCCCTTCACTCTTCTCTCAACGCCCGCATCGGATCGATCCGGGCGGCCCGGCGGGCCGGGAGATATCCGGCGACGAGCGCGACGGCGGCGACCGCCGCCGTGGCCGCGGCGAATGCGCCGGGATCGGCCGCGCGCACGCCGAAGAGGAGAGACGCGATGAGCCGCGCGACCGCGAAGGCCAGCGGGACTCCGGCGGCCGCTCCGGCGACGAGGAACCGGACGACGTCGGCGAGGACGAGACGGCGAACCGAGGCCGCCGTCGCTCCGACCGCCATTCGCACTCCGATCTCGCGGGTCCGCTGGGTCACCGAGTACGCGAGCACGCCGTAGATGCCGATGCACGCGAGGAATGCGGCCACACCCGCGAACGCCATCGCCAGCGTGCCGACGAGACGGCGCCGGGATGTCGAATCGTCGATCTGCGACCGGAGGCGCTCGACGTCGGGTGGGGGAAGCGCCGGCTCGACGCGGGAAACGAGCGCGCGGACGTCCCGGACGGCCGTCTCCGTCGCGCCGACTCTCCGGACATAGAAAGTCAGCTCGCGCAGACGCGCGTCCTGGAGGTACGGGAAGAAGACGAACGGCAGCGGCTCCTGATCGACCTCGGACCGGCTGTCGCGCGCCACGCCGACGATCTCGGTGTCCCGGGGGGCTCCCGAGGGGCCGAAGCCGATCCGGAGCCCGATCGGGTTCCGGCCGCCGAGGTACCGGCGGGCGAAGGTTTCGTTCACGATCGCGACCTTCGCTCCCGCCGCGTCGTCGCGGGACGAGAACTCGCGTCCGGCGGCGAGCGGAATTCCGAGTGTGGCGAAGTAGTCGGGACCGACCCAGTCCCGGCGCGCCTGGCGGTCGGCGCCGGGCGGCGCCGGAACGCCGTCGATCGAGACGTCGCCGCCGCTGTCGTTGTCCTGGAAGACGCCGAGCTCCGACGCGCTCACCGATCGGACTCCCGGAAGAGCGGCCAGAACGTCGGTGAGATCCCGAGCCTGACGGGCGGTCTGTTCGGGGGAAGCGCCGGTCAGCCGGGGGTTGATCGAAAACTGGACGATTCCTTCCGGCCGGAGCCCCAGATCGACCGCCGACAGCCGGCGGAGGCTCCGGGCGAAGAGCGCGGCTCCGACGAGAAGGGCGAGTGTGAGCGCGACCTGCCCGCTCACGAGCCATCGCCGGAACCGCAGCACGCCGCCGCGCGGGTCGGGCATCCCGTGGAGGACCCCGTTCGGGTCGAGCCGCGATGCGCGGAGAGCCGGCGCGAGCCCGAAGAGGACGCCCGCGGCGAGCGATGCGCCGAGCGCGAAAAGGAGCACCGGGAGATCGATCGTCATCGGAATCCGCCTCAGGTCCGCGTCGGCCGGGAGCGCGCCCACGAGCAGGTGGACGACCGCGGAACCGAGGGCGACGCCCGCCGCTCCGCCGATCACGGCGATCACGAGGCTCTCCACGAGGGTCTGGCGGAAGAGGGCGGTCCGGTTCGCTCCCACGGCGAGTCGGATCCCGTGCTCCCGCCGGCGGGCGGCGCCGCGCGCCAGGAGGAGGCCGGCGAGATTCGCGCACGCGATCAGCAACACGGCGCCGACCATTCCCATCAGGGCGAGGAGCGGTGCGGCGAGCTCGGTCTGCAGGATGGTCCGCCCCCCGCCGCCGGCGACGAGTCGGATCCGCCGGTCGACGAAGCGCCGGCGTTCCCCGGCGTCCCAACCGGTCAATCGCGGCGCGACCTCCGCGAGGAGGGAACGGTAGGTCGCGGCGAGCATCGCCTCGGCGCGGCGGAGGGACTCGCCCTCCTTCAATCGTCCGATCATCTGGACCCAGTAATCCTTCGGGTCGTCGAGGCCGTTCCAGGAGGGCGTCATCGACGCCTTCATCGTGATCGGCACGAAGAGGTCCGCGGGGCGGCCGCGCTGGACCCCCTCGAATCCCGACCGCGCGACGCCGACGACCGTCAGGGCCCGTCCGTTGACCGTGATCGTCTTGTTCAGAACGGCGGAGTTGCCGCCGAACCGCCGGCGGAAATAGTCGAAGGAGAGGACCGCGACCGGATGCGCTTCCGGAGCCGTGTCGTCGGAGGGCACGATGGCGCGGCCGAGCGCCGGAGCGACGCCGAGCACGTCGAAGTAGTTCCCCGAGACCAGCTCCCCCCGCGCTTGCTCGGCGCGGTCCCGCTCGACGACGCTCGCGTCGAACGGAAAAACGGCGAGCAGCCCCGCGAAAGCCCGATTGCGGTCCCGCAGCCCGCGGTACATCGGGTAGGAAAACGACGTCGCGCGGTCGCCGTCGGTCCAGGTGTGCCCCTGCGACGGACCCGGGGACCGCAGCAGGACGAGCTCGTTCGGACGGGAGACGGGAAGAAGGCTCAGGAGGACCCGGTCGATCACCGTGAAGATCGCCGCGTTCGCGCCGATGCCGATCGCGAGGGTCGCTACCCCCACGACCGTGAAGACCGGGTTCTTCCGGAGCCCCCGGAGAGCGTAACGGACGTCCTGGACCAGCGTGTTCATCCGATCACCTCATTCGTCCCGCAGCGCCGAGACGGGGTCGACGCGGACGGCGCGCCGCGCGGGGAGCGCGCAGGCGAGGAGACCGACCGCCGCGAGCAGCGCCGCGACCCCCGCGAGCGTCGCCGGGTCGGAGCGGCCGACGCCGAACAGGAACCGTTCGAAGGCGCGGCCGAGGAGGAGCGCTCCCGCGAGACCCGCTGCGGTGCCGGCGCCGACGAGCCGCATCCCCGATCCGACGACCATGCGGAACACCTCGCCGGGTCGGGCGCCGATCGCCATCCGGACGCCGATCTCGTGCGTGCGCTGGGCCACCGTGTACGAAATCACCCCGAAGAGGCCGATCGCCGTCAGGACGAGCGCGAGCGCGGCGAAGAGCGTCACGAGCACCGAGGTGAACCGCTCGGCGCGGACGGAGTCGGAGACGTACCGCGAGAGAGGCTGGGACGCGTAGACGGGGAGCTCGGGATCGATCCTCCCGACGAGCCGCCGGATCGACGCGAGCGCCGCGGCGTCGTCGCCCGACGTCTTCACGACGAGCCACGTCGACGTGAAGCCGACCTGCGCTTCCGGGAGGTAGACGACCGGACCGGGCTCGTCGCGCAGACCATCGAGCTTCACGTCGCCGACGATGCCGACGATCTCGCGGAAGGCGGGCGGCTCGTCCCCGGCGGAGACGGTCGGGCGGATGCGGCGCCCGATCGCGTCGCCGCCCGGGAAGAACTTCCGGGCGAGCGCCTCGTTGACGATCGCGACCGGGGGCGCGTGCAGGTCGTCCCGCCGCGTGAACTCCCGTCCCGCGCGCACCGGAATTCCCAGCGTCCGGAAGTATCCGGGCTCTGCCGCGGCGAACGCCGCCGTCCAGGGGAACGGCCGCCCCGCCGAGGAGGCCGGCGGCGCGATTCCCGCGCCCGGCGCGAGCCCGAAGGCGACCATGTTCTCGAAACCGGAGAGCGGCAGCGGCATCACGGCGCCGGCCGAGACGATCCCCGGCGCGCGTCCGAGCTCGTCGACGACCGACGCGTAGGCCGCCGCCGCGCGCGCGGCGTCCGGGTAGCGGATCGCGGGGAGATCGAGGCGCGCGGTGAAGACCCGGGTCGCGTCGAATCCCGGATCCACGTGCACCAGGCGGCCGAGGCTCCGGAGGAGGAGTCCCGCTCCCGCGAGCAGGACGAACGCGACGGCCACCTCGCCGATGACGAGACCCGCGCGCAGGCGGTGCCGCCCGCCCCCCGGCGTCGATCCCCGCTCGCGCAGTGCGTCGGCGAGATTCGGACGCGCGGACGCGAAGGCCGGCGCGAGCCCGAACAGGATACCGGTCGCGAGCGAGAGCGAGAGAGCGAAGAGGAGGACGCCTCCGTCGACGGTGATCTCGG
>DATFVB010000182.1 GCA_035260525.1 Thermoanaerobaculia bacterium | reverse complement strand
AGCCGTGATAGCTCGGGGAGCGGAAGACGGGCATGAGCCAGATCCCGTCGACGCCGAGCGAATTCTGCGATTCGGGGTTGCCGTCGTTGAGATAGTCGAGGCGCGAGGTCAGGCCATTGAGGTCTCCGATCCCGTCCCCGTCGGAGTCCTGGAAGCTGCGCACGAAGACTTCGTAGAAGACGCCGCCGGGAACGGTCGAAAGCGCTGGCGCCGGAGCCACCGGAACGATCACCTTCGGTCGTTCGGGAGCCGCCGAGAGACAGGCCAGGAGCCCGGCCGCCGCGGCTACGGCGGCCGTGAGGCGCGATCGCATGATCGACCGATTATAGGAGCGGGGCCCGCCGGTTACCTGATGCGTCCGGTGAGCGCCGAAAGCCGGCAAAGCCGCGCCGCGATGTCCGGCGACGCGGAGCCCGCCGCCATCTGCCAGACCCAGTTTCCCTCCGCCTTTCCCGGCGTGTTCAAGCGCGCCTCGCTCGCGAGCCCGAGAACGTCCTGAAGCGGCACGACGGCCGTCTCGGCGACCGAGGCGAGGGCGGTCCGCACGAGATCCCAGGCGAACTCCCGGCCGTCGCTCCCCGTGTAGTCGCGCGCGCGCCGCCGCTCCTCGTCGGAGGCGTGCTCGTACCATCCGCGCGCGGTGTCGTTGTCGTGCGTTCCCGTGTACGCGACGCAGCGGGGAACGTGCCGATGCGGCAGGTGCGGGCTGTCGTCGGCCGCGAAACCAAACTGCAGGACCCGCATGCCCGGGAATCCGAGGTCGTCGCGGAGCGCGACGACGTCCGGAGTGATCACGCCGAGGTCCTCGGCGACGAACGGGAGGCCGCCGATCGCCGCCCGGGTCGCGTCGAAGAGCTCCGCTCCCGGACCGGAACGCCACTCGCCGGCGACCGCCGTCGGCTCCGATGCCGGGATCGCCCAAAATCCCGCGAACCCCCGGAAATGGTCGATGCGAACGACGTCGGCGACGCGCAGGTTGGCGCGGAAACGGTCGATCCACCACGCGAATCCCTGCTCACGGCAGGCGTCCCATCGGTACAGCGGCGTGCCCCAGCGCTGGCCGGTCTCGCTGAAGTAGTCAGGCGGGACGCCGGAGACGGCGGTCGGATGGCCGTCCGCGTCGAGCTCGAAGAGCTCGCGGTGCGCCCAGACGTCCGCGCCGTCGTGCGCGACGTAGATCGGCATGTCGCCGAAGATCGCGACGCCGTGCTCCGCGGCCCGGCGCCGGAGGGCGTCCCACTGGCGAAAGAAGAGAAACTGGACGAACGCCTCGCGGTCGACGGCCTCCCGGAGACGATCGCGCGCGGCGGCGAGCGCGTCCGGCTCGCGGCGCGCGACGGGGGCCGGCCATTCCGTCCACGGCGCGCCGGTGTTCTCCTCTTTCAGGGCCGTGAAGAGCGTCCAGTCGTCGAGCCACGGAGCCTGCGCGGCGTCGCGGCGGAACACCTCGAAAGAGGCAGTCTTTTCGGCGTCGCCGCGGCGGACCAGACGCTCCCACGCCCGTTCGAGCACCGCATCGCGCAACTGCGCCGCCGCCCCGGAATCGCCGAGGTCCGCATCGTGCGCGAGGTCGCCTTCGGCGACCCATCCCTCCTCGGCCAGGCGCTCGGGGGAGACCAGGTACCGGTTCCCGGCAAACGCCGAGGCGCATCCGTACGGGGATCCGCCGTATCCGCAGGGCCCGAGCGGAAGCATCTGCCACAGCGAGACGCCGGCGCCGCCCAGCCACTCGAGGAAGCGGTCCGCTTCCGGGCCGATCTCGCCGAGGCCGAAGCGGCCCGGGAGCGACGTGGGATGGAGGAGGATCCCGGCTCGCCGTTCCATCAGCGACTGAATATAGGAATTCGCGGCCGGAAGCACGATGCAAACCGGCACCCCGACCCTGCCGCGGGGATAAATCCGCCGTTTCTCCCACGAGACGTTCCCGTTCGTCGCTTTTTCTGTTGGATTTGGAGCTTCGTGTTTCGAATTTTCCGCCGCGGAGGCGGCCGCTTCACTCTCTTCCGGCGAGCTCCGGGTCGGGCTTGTCGGAGGCGACCGGCTTCCGGGAGCGGGTGTCTTCGCGCTGCGACTGGCGTGCGGCGGGGACCCACGCCTGCTCGAAATACTCGCCGATCATCCGGTCCGTGGAGAAGAGCGTTCCGATCCGGTCGATCGATCCGCGCATCTTCTCCACCCAGCCGCGCGGCACGCCCTCCGCGTCGCGGTGCCAGAACAGCGGGATGACCTCGCTCTCGAGCACGGTGTAGAGCGCCTGCGCCGTGAGGTCGGCGGGCGGATGGTCCTGCGCGAGCCCGAACGTGAAACCGGTCTCCTCCCGCGGCGCTTCGTCCCACCACCCGTCGAGCGCGGAGAGATTCAGCACGCCGTTCATTCCCGCCTTCATCCCGGAAGTCCCCGACGCCTCGAGCGGGCGCTCGGGGTTGTTCAGCCACACGTCGCACCCGGAGACGAGCAGGCGGGCGATGTCCACGTCGTAGTCGGGAAGGAACACGACGCGGCCGCGGAAGCGGTCCTCCTGCGCGAACGAGACGATCCGGTGGACGAGCTCCTTGCCGGGCTGGTCGTGGGGATGCGCCTTGCCGGCGAACACGAGCTGCAGCGGGCGTCCTTCGGCGTGGATCAGGCCGGCGAGGCGATCGGAATCGGTGAAGACGAGGGGCGCGCGCTTGTAGGTCGCGAACCGGCGGGCGAACCCGATCGTCAGCGCCTCGGGGTCGAGGACGTCGGCGCCGAGGATCTCGCGGCACCGCGCGACGAGCCGGCGGCGGAGACCCTGGTGGCGGCGCCAGATCTCGCCGGCGTCCGGACGCCTGGGATCGTCGAAGCGCATGTCGGATTCGGTCCACGTGTCGCGGTGGACGCCGTTCGTGATCCCGACGATCGGGACCTCGTCGACGGGGGTCTCCGGCGTCATCTTCTGCCAGAGCCCCCGCGAGACGCGCGCGTGGAGCTTGGAGACCGCGTTCGTCTTGCCGGAGAGCCGGAGCGCCAGGGCCGCCATCGAGAAGAGGTTCCGGACCGGGTCGACGATCTCGCGGCCGAGGTCGTAGAACTCGTCCGAAGAAAGCCCGAGCTCCTCCGCGCAGGCCCCGAAGTAGCGGTCGATCATCTCGCGGGGGAAGAGGTCGATTCCCGCCGGGACCGGCGTGTGCGTCGTGAAGACGTTGCCGGCCGCGCCGGCGCGGCGCGCCTCCGCGAACGTCCGGCCCTCCTCGACGAGGATCTGGCGCGCGCGCTCGATCGTCGCGAACGCGGCGTGCCCCTCGTTCAGGTGCCGGACCGTCGGTCGCCACCCGAGCGCGTCGAGCGCGCGCATGCCGCCGATGCCGAGCAGGATCTCCTGCTGGAGCCGCGTCTCGACGTCGCCGCCGTAGAGGCGGCGGGTGATCGCGCGGTCGGCGGGCGAATTCGCGTCGATGTCGGAGTCGAGGAGGACGAGCGGCGTGCGTCCGACGCGCGCGAATCGGACCGCCGCCGAGAGGCGCCGGCCGGGGAAGTCGACCGCGATCTCGAGCGGGATGCCGTCGCCGTCGAGGATCGTCGCCAGCGGAAGCGAATCGGGCTCCGCGGCGGGGTTTCGCTCTTCCTGCCGGCCTTCCTCCGAGATCGTCTGGCGGAAATACCCCTCGCGGTAGAAGAGGCCCACGCCGACGAGCGGGAGGCGCAGGTCGGAGGCGGACTTGAGCGTGTCGCCCGCCAGGACCCCCAGCCCGCCGGCGTAGATCGGGAGGCATTCGGCCACCCCGAACTCCGCGCAGAAGTAGGCGATCCGCTCGCCGCGCTCGGAGAGCTCCCGGGCGGCGGCGATCGGCGACGGGGCGCGGTCCGCCTCGTCGAGCGCGCGGCGCGCCGCCTCGACCGCCGCGGCGTAGGCCGGGTCGCCGGCTGCGGCCTCGAGGACGCCCGCGGGAAGGCGCTGCAGGAGCGCGACGGCGTTCTGCTTCGTCGCCGTCCAGAGCGCGCCGTCGAGCCCGTCGAAGAGCCGCCCGATTTCCGGCCGCCAGGTCGCCCGAAGATCGAACGCGAGATCGGCGAGCGCGCCGATCGCCTTCGGGAGCTCGGGAAGCGGGGGATGTCGCCGGTGAGGTGTTTCCAAACGGCGGGGGAGCATATCAGACCGGCGGCCGTTCCTTCGCCGGAACGAACTCGACGGCCGTCGCGTCCGCGGCCGCCGAGGCGCCGGCGGGCACGATCGCGTGGTCCGGGATCACCGCGTTCTTGCCGAGCGTCGTGAGGAGCGGCGGCTCGCCCGCTCGGCCGATCGCGCCGATCCGCGCGTGGCGGCCGACCCGGACGAACTTGTCGACGATCGTCCGGCGGATGCGCGCCCCGCTCTCGATCACCGCGCCCGACAGCACGACCGACTCCCGGACCACCGCGCCCGGTCCCACGACCACGCCCGGGGAGAGGACGCTCTTCTCGACCCGCGCGCCGGGCGCGATCACGCAGCCGTCGGTGACGAGGCTGTCCTCCACGGTGGCGCCCGCCTGGATGCGGACGGGAGGCTGCTCCTCCGAAACCGTGTGGACGATCCACGCCCGGTCGTTCAGGTCGAAGGGCGGCGGCGTGCGGAGGAGGTCCATCTGCGTCCGCCAGTACGCCTCGATCGTGCCGACGTCGACCCAGTACCCGCCGAACGGGTAGGCGAAGACGCGGAGACCTTCCTGGATGAGGCGCGGGAGCACGTCCTTTCCGAAGTCGTGGAAAGAGTCGCGCCGGCGGCCGTCCTCGTTCAGAACGCGCGAGAGGAGCGGCGCGCCGAAGATGTAGATCCCCATCGAGGCGAGCGTGCCCGGCGGCTCGGCCGGCTTCTCGACGAACTGCGTGACGCGCCCTTCCGCGTCGGTCGCGAGGATCCCCATCCGGGTGGCCTCCTCGCGGGAGACTTCGAGCGTCGCGATCGTCACGTCGGCGCGCCGCGAGGCGTGGAAGCCGATCATCTCCGCGTAGTTCATCTTGTAGATGTGATCGCCGGAGAGCACGAGCACGAGATCGGGGGAGCCGCGTTGCACGAACGAGAGGTTCTGGTACACCGCGTCGGCGGTTCCCTTGTACCAGTCGGTCGCGAGGCGCCCGCGATACGGCTGGTAGATCTTGACGCCCCCGGTGAAGCTGCGGTCGAGGTCCCACGGACGGCCGGCGGCGATGTGCTCGTTGAGGGAATGGGGACGGTACTGGGTGAGGATCATCACGTCGAAGAGCCCCGAGTTCACGCAGTTGGAGAGGGTGAAGTCGATGATCCGGTACTTCCCCGCGAAGGGAACGGCGGGTTTCGCGCGCTTGTCGGTGAGGACGCCGAGACGGGAGCCTTCGCCGCCCGCGAGGATGACCGCCCGCGTCTTCATCGGGCGACGCTCTCCTGCCGCCGCGCCGCGGCCCGATCGTACAGCGCCGCGTAGGCGCGGGCGGACCGCGTCCAGGAGAAGTCCTGCGCCATCGCGCGGAGAACGAGCGCCCGCCACTGTGCCGGACGCCGGTGCATCGCGCGGGCGCGTTCGAGCGCGCCGGAGACCGCCTCCGCGTCGAGGGGGCCGAAGAGGAAGCCCGTCCCGTCGGGCCCCGCGGCGTCGCGGATCGTGTCGGAGAGCCCTCCCGTGTCGCGGGCGACCGGCACGGAGCCGTACCGCATCGCGATCATCTGGGTGAGGCCGCAGGGCTCGTACCGGGAGGGGATCAGGAACAGGTCGGACCCGGCGTAGATCCTGCGGGCGAGATCGGGGTCGAACCGGAACCGCACCGCCGCCCGCGACGGATGCGCGGCCGCGAGCTCGGCCAGGCGCGATTCGATCGCGGCATCGCCGGAGCCGAGCACCGCGAGTTGCCCGCCCGAGCCGAGCCAGCGCGCGAGCGCGGGCGCCGCGGCGTCGAACCCTTTCTGGTGGTCGAGACGGGCGACGACGCCGACGATCGGCGCCTGCGGGTCGGGATCGAGCCCCAGCTCCCGCCGGAGGGCTTCGCGGTTTTCGCGCCTCGCGTCGAGGCGGCCGGCGTCGAACGGGCGGGCGAGCGCGGGATCGGCGGCCGGATCCCAGACGGCGAGGTCGATGCCGTTCAGGATGCCCGAGAGGCGGTCCGAGCGGGAGCGCAGGAGCCCGTCGAGGCCGCATCCGAATTCCGGCGTGAGGATCTCCCGCGCGTAGGTCGGACTGACGGTGCTGATCTCGTCGGCGCGGGCGATCCCCACGGGAAGAAGCGCGCCGCGCGCCCAGTCGGGAAGGCCGTCGCCCGTGACCGGGATGCCGTAGTCGGCGAGCGCCGCGTCGGCGCCCGTTCCCATGTACGGGAGGTTGTGGATCGTCAGGAGCGACGCCGTCCCGCGAAAGAACGGATCGCCGGACGCTTCGGAGAGCCAGGCCGCGGCGGGCGCCGCATGCGAGTCGTGGCAATGAACGAGATCCGGCTGCCACCCGGAGTGCCGGCAGAACTCCAGCGCCGCGCGGGAGAAGAACGCGAACTTCGGGCCGTCCTCGTCGATCCCCCTTCCGTACACGCGGCCATGGCGCGGTATCGGCGATCCTCCCACGAGGAAGAACGGGAAGCCGTCCGCCTCCACCCGCGCGACCGACGCCCCCTCCGCGCCGTGGGCGGACGGGACCGAGAAGCGGGCGACCGGCACGGGCGCGAAGCCGCGCTCCTCGACCGGCGTCGCGTCGGGAATCGCGACGCGAACGTCGAGGCCGAGAGCGGCGAGCGCGCGCGGAAGGGACCCGGCGACGTCTCCCAGGCCCCCGACCTTGGCGAGCGGCGCCGCTTCGGCGGCGAGAAAGAGGACGCGCACGCGGCAATCATATTGAGATCCTGACCTTTGGGCGGGTTTCCCTCCCGCCGGACTTTGCTACACTCGACCGCCTTATGGCGTTATTCAGTGGAAAACCCGCCGACAGGCCGCCGACGCCCCCGGGAGCGCCGGCGCCGCAACCCCCGCCGTCCCGTCCCGCTCCATCCGTCGCCAGCAAGGGAGGAAAAACCGTGATCGGAAGCCAGATCAAGGTCGTGGGCGAGATTTCCGGAGACGAGGACGTCGAGATCCTCGGCCGAGTCGAGGGGACGATTCTGCTCAAGAAGGACCTCGTGATTTCGAGCGCGGGGACGGCCGACGCGAAGATCCACGCCAAGAACGTGACGATCGCCGGCAAAGTGAAGGGAGACGTCACGGCCGACGAGCGCGTCGAGCTCCTCGCTTCGGCGTCGCTCGAGGGGAACATCCGGGCGCCGAAGATCGTCATCTCGGAAGGGGCGCACTTCCGCGGCAACGTCGACATGAGCACGCGCCCCGAAGGCGGGCGCGGCCCGGAGCCCGGCAGACCGGCGGCGCCGCCCGCCCCCGTGCACGAGAGCAAATGAGCGGCAGCGACGACCTGAATTTCATCGGGGGACGCTGGGTCCCCTCGGCCTCCGGAAAAACCTTCGAGAATCGAAACCCCGCGGACCGGGACGACCGGGTCGGCCGGTACCAGAGATCCACGGCAAAGGACGTCGACGACGCCGTCGCGGCGGCGCGCAAGGCGTATCGCGCCTGGCGGCTCACCCCGGCGCCCAAGCGGGCCGAGTTCCTGTTCGCCGCGGGCGACATCCTCAAGCGGCGCAAGGAGGAGATCGCCCGCCTCATGACGCGCGAGATGGGGAAGGTCCTCGTCGAGACGCGCGGCGACGTTCAGGAGGCGATCGACATGGCGTTCCTCGCCGCCGGCGAGGGAAGACGCCTCTTCGGCGTGACCGCGCCGTCGGAGCTCGCGAACAAGTTCGCGATGGCGGTGCGCGATCCCATCGGCGTGTGCGGCTTCATCACGCCCTGGAACTTCCCGATCGCGATTCCGGCGTGGAAGTCGATGGCGGCGCTGATCTGCGGGAACACGATCGTGATCAAGCCGGCGACCGACACCCCCGCATCCGTCATCGAGCTCGCGAAGGTGTTCGTCGAGGCCGGCCTGCCCGACGGCGTCTTCAACGTCGTGACGGGCACAGGCTCGGAAGTCGGCGACCCGATCGTCCACCATCCGGAGGTGAACGTGATCTCGTTCACCGGGTCGACCTCGGTCGGCAAGGCGATCGGCGTCGAGTGCGCGAAGCAGAACAAGCGCTTCCATCTCGAGATGGGGGGGAAGAACGCGATCCTGATCATGGACGACGCGGACCTCGACCTCGCCGTCGAGGGCGCGGTGTGGGGCGCGTTCGGCACGACCGGGCAGCGCTGCACGGCGTCGTCGCGGCTCCTCGTCCATCGCGCCGTGCTCGCGGAATTCGAGGGGCGGCTCGTCGCGCGTGCGAAGAAGCTCAAGGTCGGCAACGGCCTCGAGGAAGGCGTCGACATGGGACCGTGCGTCTCGGAGTCGCAGCGCGAAACCGTCGCGAAGTACGTCGAGATCGGCCGGGGGGAGGGGAAGCTCCTGACGGGCGGCCGGAAGCTGACCGACGGCGCCTGGGCGAAGGGGTGGTTCCACGAGCCCACGATCTTCGAGGCCCGTCGCGACGCGCGCGTCTCGTGCGAGGAGATCTTCGGGCCGGTCACGACGATCATCCCGGTCGATTCCCTCGAGGAGGGGATCGACGTGGCCAACGGCGTCGCCTACGGCCTCTCCGGGGCGATCTACACGCGCGACGTGAACAAGGCGTTCACGGCGATGCGCGACTTCGAGACCGGGCTCTTCTACGTGAACGCGGCGACGATCGGCGCGGAAGTCCACCTCCCGTTCGGCGGGGTCAAGGACACCGGCAACGGGCACCGCGAGGCGGGGGTCGCGGGGATCGACGTGTTCTCGGAGTGGAAGTCGATCTACGTGGATTTCTCCGGGCGGCTCCAGAAAGCCCAGATCGACACGTAGGCAAGGCGCGGCGATGCATCGAGCCGGGCGGGCGCGTGCGCCACGACCCGCGGCCTAAACGTACGCCCCGGGACGCCGCGGCCGCGGGCTCGGGCGCCCGCATCCCGCCGGGCTCGCGCCTCACCGCGCCTGGAGCGGATCGGGGATGAGCCGCCGCGATCCGTCCCGAACTGGCCCGCCGGATCTTCCCCCGACCCCGGCTTTCCTCTAAACTCTCGCGGGTTCCAGAAATGAACAGCGAGGTGGCAGGATGATCGTCGGCCTCCCGAAAGAGATCAAGGACAACGAGAACCGCGTCGGGCTCGTTCCGGCGGGTGTCGCCGCGCTGACGAAGGCGGGGCACGAGGTGATCGTCGAGAAGGGCGCCGGCATCGGCTCCGGGATCGAGGACGCCGAGTACGCCGCGGCGGGCGGGCGGGTCGTCGCAGCGGCGGACGAGGTCTTCGCGCGCGCGGAGATGATCGTGAAGGTCAAGGAGCCGATCGAGCCGGAGTACGCGCGGATGCGCGCCGGCCAGATTCTCTACACGTACCTGCATCTGGCCCCCGCCGGGAAGCTCACCGACGTCCTTCTCGAGCGGAAGGTGACCGGGGTCGCCTACGAGACGATCACCGGCCGCGACGGGGCGCTCCCGCTGCTGACTCCGATGTCGGAGGTCGCGGGGCGGATGTCGGTGCACGTCGGCGCCTACTACCTCCAGAAGTCCAACGGCGGCCGGGGCGTGCTCCTCTCCGGCGTGCCGGGCGTTCCTCCCGCCGACGTCGTGATCATCGGCGGCGGCGTCGTCGGCACCAACGCCGCGCGGATCGCTTCCGGGATGGGGGCGGACGTGACGATCCTCGAGACCTCCCCCGACCGGATGCGCGAGCTCGACGACATCTTCCTCGGCCGGGTGAAGACCGTCGCGTCGAACCCCCACACGCTCGAGGCCGGGTGCCGGCGCGCGGACCTCCTCGTCGGCGCCGTGCTCATCCCGGGCGCCGCGGCGCCGAAGCTCGTGACGCGAGAGCTGATCGGCGTGATGAAGAAGGGGGCCGTGGCGGTCGACGTCGCGGTCGACCAGGGCGGATGCTTCGCCACCACCCACGCGACGACGCACTCCGACCCCGTGTACACGATCGACGGGGTGATCCACTACTGTGTCGCGAACATGCCGGGGGCGGTCGCCCGCACCTCCACCTTCGCGCTGACGAACTCGACCCTGCGCTACGCGCTCGAGCTCGCCGGCAAGGGCTTCGCGCGCGCGGTCTCGGAGAACGCGAACCTCGCCAACGGCGTGAACACGTACGACGGGCGGATCACCTACGAGGCGGTCGCGCAGGCGCAGGGGAAGCCCTACACCCCGCTGTCGGCGCTGCTCAAGGGCGCGGCCGCGACCTCGCGCGCCTAGGGCAGCCGGCGCGGCGGCCCCTCCGGGGATCGCGAGGGCCGCGCTTTCAGGCCGGGAGCGATTCCACCAGCTCCCGAAGGTCCGCCGGCCAGGGCGCTTCGACGTCGACGGTCTCGCCCGTGACCGGATGCCGGAACGCGATCCGTTCGGCGTGGAGCGCCTGGCGGGGAAACTCCGCGAGACGTCTCTTCAGCTCCGCGTCGCGCACCTTCTCGTAGCGCGGCCGCCCGTAGACGGGATCGCCGACGACCGGGCAGCGGATCGCGGCCAGATGCACGCGGATCTGGTGGGTGCGCCCGGTGACGAGCGTGAGCCGGAGCAGCGAGAGATCGAGCCCCGGCCACTCCCGCTCGATCGCGTAGAGGGTCTTCGCTTCCCGGATCGCGGGCGGGGAGGGCGCGGCGAAGCCCTTCATCTTCTTGCGATCCTTCGGGTCGCGCCCGATCGCGAGCGCGATCGCTCCCTTTCGGAGCGGCGGCCGCCCGGCGGCGAGGGCGACGTACTCTTTCCGGATCTGCCGTTTCTTCATCTGCCGCGCGAGCGATTCGTGCGCGCGGTCGGTCTTGGCCACGACGAGGGCGCCCGAGGTCTCGCGGTCGAGGCGATGGACGATGCCGGGGCGGAGCGGGTCGCCTCCGGCGGGAAGGTTCTCGCGGCAGTGGTGGAGGATCGCATTGGCGACCGTCCCGGAATGGTGCCCGGGCGCGGGATGGACGACGAGGCCCGGCGGCTTGTTGAGGATCAGGAGCTGGTCGTCCTCGAACAGGATCTCGAGGGGAATGTCCTCGGCCAGGAGCGCCGTTTTCGGCGGCGCGGCGGGGACGTCGAGCTCCACCGTCTGTCCGTCCGCCGTCGAGCGCGACGGGCGGAGCTCGACAACGCCGTCCACGCGCACGGCGCCTTCCTCGATGAGCTTCTGGAGGCGGGAGCGGGAGATGTCGCCGCAGACGCCGGCGAGGAAGCGGTCGAGCCGGCGTCCGGCGGTCCCGCGCCCGACGGAATAGCGGCGGATGGTCACCGGCGGGGGCGGTCGCCGGCGGCCGGGATTCAGGCCTCCTGCCCGGCCATCGCTCCCCGTCGCCGCAGGACGAAGAGCATCACGATCGAGGCGAGCGCCATGAGTATCCCGATGAACTGGGCCGTCGAGAGCACGCCGGGGACCACGAAGCCCCGGACGAGGTCGCCCCGGAACTCCTCGATGATGCCGCGCGTCAGCGCGTAGCCGAGGACGTAGATCCAGAACACCTGGCCGTCGAACTTCTTGTGCCGGTAGACCCACTCGCAGATCGCGAAGAGCAGCAGCGCGTTCAACGACAGATAGATCTGGGTCGGATGGAGCGGGACGTTCAACGGCGTCCCGACGGCCTCGTGCGCGAACGGGTTGCGGAAGGTGATCGCCCAGGGGACGTTCGTCGGCTTGCCGTAGCAGCACCCCGCGGCGAGGCATCCCCAGCGCCCGATCGCCTCGCCGAGCGCGATCGACGGCGCGGCCATGTCGGTGATCCGCCACATCGGAAGGCGGTGCCGGCGGATGTACCAGAGCCCCACGACCGTCGCGGCGATCAGGCCTCCCTGGAACACGCCGCCCGAGCGGATCAGCTCGGAGGCGCTGGCCGGGTCGGCGAGGTATTCCTTGAAGTCGACGATCGCGAGCAGCACTTTCGCGCCGAGGATCGCCGCCGCGAGGATCGCGATCGAGAGATCCGAGATCTCGTTCTTCGGCAGCCCTTCACGCTCCGCCTTCCGGGTCAGCAGCCAGATCGCGACGAGGTAGGCGATCGCGAGCATCACCCCGTAGGTCGGGAGGTAGAACGTGCCGATCGAGATGAGCTTGGGGTGCATTCAGCGCGGCCGGGAAGGGGAGGGGCTCACGGCGCGCTCGAAGCCGGAGGGGCGGACGCCGGCGCCTTCTGTCGGAGCATGTCGAGCGCGAGGAGGCCGACCCCGACGCAGATGGCGGAGTCCGCGACGTTGAACGCCGGCCAGTAGTGCCCGCGGATTCCGAAGAGGAGGAAGTCGACGACGTAGCCGAACCGGACGCGGTCCACGAGGTTGCCGACCGCGCCCCCGAGCACGAGCGCGAGGCCGAGCTGCAGCCGCACGCTCTTGAAGTGCGAACGGAATGCGTAGAAGCTGACCGCGACGAACGCCGCGACGGCGACCGCGTTCAGGAAGATCGACTTGAGGGACGACTCGAAGTTCGCGAAGAGCCCGAACGCGGCCCCGGAGTTGCGCACCGAGGTCAGCAGGAAGAAATCGCCGAGGACCTGCCGCGAATCGTGCAGGCCGAGCGACCGGGTGATCGTCCCCTTGCTCCACTGGTCGAGGAAGAGGACCGCGATCGAGACGAGGAGATAACCCGACCGGTAGAGGGTGTTCTCGGAGAGGATCGTCTTCTTCTTCACGGCGCCGCGCCCGCGCTCACGCGTCCGTCCTCCGAGAGAACGCCGCGGCAGCGCTCGCAGACGCCTCCCTCCGGAACCTCGGGACGGACCTTCCAGCACCGGGCGCATTTGCGTCCCGGGGCGCGCCGGAACGCGAACGTCAGCCCGGGATAGGCGGCCGACGCGATCTCGAGCGGGCCGGCGCTCTCGTCGAGATCGGAGACGATGAAGAAATCGGCGAACGGAAGGCCTTCCCACCCCGTCTCTCGACGGTCCTCGGCGAGGGCCGGGTCGGCGGAGAACGTCAGCGCGGCCTCGAGCGAGGAGCCGATCACCCGCTGCTTCCGGCGATCCTCGAGGACTTTCGTGACCTCTTCGCGCAGGCTCAAGAGACGCTCCCAGGCGCGTTCGACCGGTTCGGGCAGGGGTTCGGCATCCATGCGGCCAAAACGCTCGAGATGGACCGATTGTTCCCGCTTTCCCGGGAGCGCCTCGTAGATCTCGTCGGCGGTGAATGGGAGGATCGTCGCGGTCAGCATGGCGAGGCGACGCCCGATCCGGTACAGGGCGGTCTGGGCCGACCGGCGCTCGGGCGCCGCGGCGGCCGACGCGTAAAGGCGATCCTTGAGGACGTCGAGGTAGAGCGAGGACAGCGACACGACGCAGAAGTCGTGAATCGCGCGGACGCCGACGTGGAACTCGAATGCCTCGAACGCCGCGCGCACCCGGCGCTCGAGCTCCGACGCCCGGGCGACCGCCCAGCGGTCGAACGGCAAGAGCGCGGAATCCGCGAGGGCGTCGCGCTCCGGGTCGAAATCGAAGAGGTTCGAGAGCAGGTAGCGCCCGGTGTTGCGGATCTTCCGGTACGCGTCGGAGGTCCGCGCGATGATCTCGGGGGAGAGCGGCTGGTCCTCCCGGTAGTCGAGACCGAGAACCCACAGCCGCAGCACGTCGGCCCCCTCCCGCGCCACGATCTCATGAGAAGTGATGACGTTGCCGAGCGACTTCGACATCTTGCGGCCCGCCCCGTCGACCACGAACCCGTGGGTGATCACGGTGCGGAAGGGGGCGCGCCCGCCTTCCAGCGCGACGGACGTGAGGAGCGACGACTGGAACCATCCGCGGTGCTGGTCGTGGCCCTCGACGTAGACGTCGGCCGGCCAGCGAAGCTCCGGCCAGACGCCGGATTTCAGGACCGCCTCGTGCGAGACGCCGGAGTCGAACCAGACGTCGAGGACATCGCGCTCCTTGACGAACTCCGTTGCGCCGCAGGAGCAGCGGAATCCATCGGGGAGGAAGGCGGCCGCCGGGCGGTCCGGGTCGAACCACGCGTCGCCGCCCGCCTCGCGGAACGCCGCGACGACTTTCGCGAAGAAGGCGCCGCATGCGTCCGGGTCCTTCGGGTCGGGGAAGACCGCCCGGCAGGAATCGCAGTAGACGACGGTGATCGGCGATCCCCAGCGGCGCTGGCGCGACACGCACCACTCGTGGCGGTTCTCGACCATTCCGCCGATTCGCTCCGCTCCCCACGCCGGGATCCACCGGACCCGGCGGATCGCCTCCGCGGCGCGTTCCCGGATGTTCTCGCCCGGTTTCTCGAGATCGACGAACCACTGCTCGGTCGCGCGGAAGATCACCGGATTGCGGCACCGCCAGCAGTGCGGGTACTCGTGGCGGTAATTCGGGTCGGCGTGGACGAGGGCGCCGGCTTCCCGGAGGTCGTCGACGATCCGCGGGTTCGCGTCGAGCACCTTCGTCCCCCGGTACCGCGGCACCTCGTCCGTGAAGCGGCCCGCGTCGTCGACCGGCGAGAGCACCGGGAGACCCTCCCGCTGCCCGGTCCGGAAATCGTCCTCGCCGTGCCCCGGCGCCGTGTGGACGAGCCCGGTGCCCGCGTCCATCGTGACGTAGTCGGCCGCGACGACGCGATGGACCTTGGACGGGTCCTCGACGCGGCCGCGCGCGTCGGGAGGGAGGGGATGCTCGTACCGGAGCCCGACGAGCGCGCGGCCGGGGATGGTCGCGAATGCAGCGACCCCCGTCGCACGGTCCCATTCCTTGAGCCTCTGGACCACCGGGCGCAGCCTCTCGGCCACGATCCAGAGCCGTCCTTCGGCCGGAAAGATTGTGTATTGTTCCTCGGGGTGGACGGCGATCGCGAGGTTCGAAGGGATCGTCCAGGGCGTCGTCGTCCAGATCAGCGCGAACGGTCCGGTGAAGTGAGCATACTGGCCTAGCGATCCCTGTACTTCGTCGAGGCCGAAACGCTCGAGGACCTCCGCGCGATCCACGAACTGGAAGCCGACGTATATCGCCGGATCGCTCTTCTCGGAGTACTCGAGCTCCGCCTCGGCCAGGGCCGTGCGGTCGGTGAAGCACCACCGGATGGACTTGAGCGCCTTGTAGACGAGCCCCTTCCCGTAGAAGTCGCCGAAACACCGCGCGATCTCGGCCTCGTACGGGAATGCCATCGTGAGATACGGCCGGCTCCATTCGGCGAGGACGCCGAGCCGCTGGAACTCCTCCATCTGGATCGCGACGAACTTCTCCGCGTAGGCGCGGCAGGCGCGGCGGATCTCGAGGTCGGACATTTCGCGGCGCTTGCCCCCGAGCTCCTTGTCGACCTGGCGCTCGATCGGGAGTCCGTGGCAGTCCCATCCCGGGACGAAGGGCGCGTCGAATCCCTCCATCGTCCGCGACCGGACGATCGCGTCCTTGATAATCTTGTTGAGCGCGGTTCCCAGGTGAGTGTGCCCGTTGGCGTAAGGGGGGCCGTCGTGGAAGATCCACTTCTCGCGTCCGGCGGACGCCGCCCGGACCTTACCCTCGAGATCCATCGCCTTCCACGCGGCGAGGCGCTCCGGCTCGCGCCGCGCGAGCTCCGCCTTCATCGGAAAGGTCGTCGACGGAAGATTCACCGTGGACTTGTAGTCAGGCGCGTCGCTCATGGGTGCACGAATCGTCCAAGGTAACAAGGTCCCCCGGGAGCAGTCAAGAATTCGGCGGCGCGCAGACGAGGAGCACGGCCGCGGCCGCGGTGCGCTCCGTATGGGTGATCGTGACCTCGGCCGAGGCGACCCCGAGGTCGTCGGCGAGGTCCCGCGCGCGCCCCCGGAAGCGAATCGACGGCTTTCCGGACGGCTCGCGGGCGACGACGATCTCGCGGAACGAGAGGCCCCGGAAGCCCGTGCCGAGCGCCTTCATCGCGGCCTCCTTGGCGGCGAAACGGCCGGCGACGTGCTGCGCGAACGCGCCGGGATGCCGGCGGCGCCGCTCGAGCTCGCCGGCGTTGAAGATCCGCTCGAGGAACGTCTCCCCCCAACGGTCGATCGCGCGCGCGATCCGGTCCACCTCCGCGAGGTCGAGGCCCAGCCGGACCGAGAAGGGGATCACGAGAGGCCTTCGAGGCCGAAATAGCGCGCGATGCGGGAGAGGAGGGATCCGGGATCCTCCGCGACGGTCGACCGCGGCGTGCTCGCGAGCGCCGCCTGCGTCTTCTGGCGCCGTCCCTCGATCAGCCGCGAGATCTCGACGGCGAGCTGCGGACGGTCCTTCAGGAGCGGCGCGAGGGCGTCCTTGTCGATGCGGTAGAGGCTCGCCTCGGTGCGCGCCTGGACGGTCGCGGTCCTCGGCTCTCCCGTCAGGAGCGCCATCTCGCCGAAGGCGTCGCCCGCCGACAGCGTGCCGACTTCGACCCGCGCCCCGTCGCCGTCGTCGACGAGAACGGCGAGCTCGCCCGAGTCGACGACGTACAGGGAGTCCGCGAGAGCCCCCTGCTCGACGACCGGCTCGCCCGCCGCGAAGAGCGTGTGTACGAGCCGGCCCCGCAGCGCTTCCCGGTCGGCCGCGCTCAACGGGCGCAGGAGGTCCACGCGGTCGAGGATGTCCGGAGGCGCCGGTGGCTCCGCTTCCTTCCACTCCTTCACGTACTGGTAGCGCGTCGCGATCGGGAACGGCACGGTGATCCCTTCGCGCTTGAACGCGTACCAGAGCCGCTCCCGGATCGCCGATTCGACGGGAAGGAACCAGGAATAGTCCTCGAGCCAGAACCGCAGCTCGTACTGGATCGCGAAGTCGGCGAAGTCCGTGACGAAGACGCGCGGCGGGGGCACCCGCGCCACGCCCGCCACCGAGGCCGCGGTCGTCTTGAGGACGGAGATCGCGCGCGCCGGCGGAAGGGAGTACTCGAGGCCGATCCGGATCGTGGACGCCATCGGCGCCGCCGATCGCGGATACACCTCGAGCTTCTCCCGCGCGGCCGCCCCGTTGGGGAGGAGCACGATCGAGTCGAGAAGCGTCCGGATGCGCACGGCGCGCCACGAGAGCGCCTCGACGAACCCGACGGTGCCCGACACCCGAACGACGTCCCCGACCTGCAGCGTTTTCTCGAGATGGAGCGCCATGCCGGCGAAGAGATTGCCGAGCGTGTCCTGGAGAGCGAGCCCGATCACCGCGGTGATCAGCGCGGACGTCGCGAGCACCGCCGTCAGCCGCACGGCGAGGAGCGACCGGAGCAGGAGAGCGAATCCGACGCTGAAGACGAGGAGCGCGACGAGCTCGCGCAGGAGCGACGGCGCCTCCGTGCGCCGCCGGAGCCGGAAGGCGACGTCGAAGACGAGGTAGTTGACGATGCGGACGATCAGGACGAGGACGGCGACGCCGATCGCGAATTCGCCCCAGTCGTGGCTGGCGTCCTTCAGGGGCGACATCCGGAGTCCCCGCACGAGGAGCACCGCGCCGGCGACCGCCGCCGTCAGGAGGAGCGGTCCGATCACCCGCCGCAGGAAGAGGGGCGCCCGCGGTCCGCTTTTCACCGGTCTCTCGCTTCGCGCACGACCGCGCCCGGATCGGCGGCGTCCTCGAACGCCCGGATCCCGGCGAAACCCGCGATCCGGGCGCGAAAGGGCGCGAGGGCGTCGAGGCGTCGGAGGTCGATGCCGCCGATGACGAAGAGCGAAGCCGATGCGGGCCAGGAGTCGCCCGTCTCCGGGATCGCCGCGGGGGCGAGCGGCGGTCCGAACTCGCGCTTGGATGGGGTGTCGAAGATCGGGCCGAGCAGCACGAGATCGGCGCCCGCCTCCGCGGCGTTGCGCGCGGCCTCGGGGGAATGCGTCGACTTGCCGACGACGAACCCGCGGGGCGTCTCGCGCCGGACCGGCTCGACCGGGAGCCCTTCGTCCGGCAGCACGACGCCGCCGGCGCCGGCGGCGAGCGCGAGGTCGAACCGGGAGTTCGCGAGCACGCGCGGTCCGCCGAGGGCTTCGACGGCGCGGCGCAGGAGCTCGAGCACTCGCCGGTCCGTCGCCGCCTTGTCGCGGACTTCGAAATAGTCGGGAGGGAACGCCCCGAATCCGGCGAGCAGCCGGTCGTAGTCGGCGTCCGAACGCGTCGAGCGGCCGGTCACGCACATCGTCTTCATCGGCTCGCCGTCATCCGCCGGAAGAGGAGCCGGAAGTCGTTGACGCCCGCAACGAGATGGACGAGACCCAGCCCCGAGATGAAGCCGCGGAGGTACGGAGACGCCGGCCCGGCGTCCGGCGCCCACGGGCGGAGGAGGAGATACATTCCGACTCCCGCGCAATAGAACACGAAGAGGATCGTTCCCCCGAAGTTCTTCGTTTCTTCGCGCATCCGGCTCCGGGAATTGTAGCGTGGAATGCGGCGCCCCCCGGGGAACGGCGATAATCGGCCATGGCGAAAACGCCCCCGCTCTTCGTCGTCGACGGCCCCGTCGCCGAGGGCTCCCGGATCGCGCTCGACGCCGCGGGGCGCCGCCACGCGCGGGCGCGGCGGCTGGCCGAGGGAAGCGCCGTCCGGCTGACCGACGGGGCGGGGTGCGAGGCGCGGGGAGTGATCGAGCGGCTCTCGCGCGACGCGTGCGAGGTGCGGGTGCTCGCCGGCGTTGCCCGCGAGATCGGCCCGCCCGGCGTCGAGCTCTTCGTCTCCGCCATCCGCCTTCCGCGGCTCTCGTGGCTCGCCGAGAAGGCGACCGAGCTCGGCGCCGGGAAGGTGACGATCGTCGCGAGCGAGCGCGCGCAGCGCGGCCGCGTCGAGGGGGCGGCCCGGGATCGTGAGCGCCTCGCGCGGATCGCGCGCGCGGCGGCGGAGCAGAGCGGGCAGCTCACGGCGCCGGAGTTCGCCGGACCGGTCGCCGCCGCGGAGGTTCTCGCCCGGGCCGCGGCGGTCTCCTCCGCGCTCCTCCTCGATCGTTCGGGAGGACCGTTCCCCGGCTCGCTCGCGACGCCGGTCGCGCTCTGGGTGGGCCCCGAGGGAGGGTGGAGCGCCGAGGAGCTCGCGGCCGCCGACGCCGCCGGGTGGACGCGCGTGCGGCTTCCCGGCGCGACGCTGCGCGCGGAGACGGCCGCGATCGCCGCGATCGTCCTGACCCTTCGGGCGATTGACACCGCGGCGCGGGCGGGCGGACAATAGCGCGATTCCGGAACCCCCCCGTGCCAGGAGGCGCCCGCATGGCTTTCGAGGACGTCCAGAAGGTGTGGATGAACGGCAAGCTCGTCGACTTCGCCGACGCGAAGATCCACGTCTTCTCGCACGTCGTCCACTACGGATCGGGCGTCTTCGAAGGGACGCGCTGCTACGAGACCGAGCGCGGGCCGGCCGTCTTCCGGCTCCGGGACCACACCGACCGGCTCTTCGCCTCCGCGAAGATCTACCGGATGGAGATTCCCTACGCGAAGGAGAAGATCGAAGAGGCGGTCCTCGAGACGATCCGCGCCAACGGCTTCGACGCGTGCTACATCCGCCCGGTCGTCTACCGCGGGATGGGAACCCTCGGCGTGAACCCGTTCAACTCTCCGATCGACGTCGCGATCGGCGTCTGGAAATGGGGGAAGTATCTCGGGCCCGAGGCTCTCGAGAACGGCGTGGACGCGTGCGTCTCGTCGTGGAACCGGATGGCGCCGAACACGTTCCCCGCGATGGCGAAGGCGACGGCGAACTACATGAACTCGCAGCTGATCAAGATGGAGGCGCTCACCAACGGCTACGTCGAAGGGATCGGCCTCTCGCCCGACGGGACCGTCGCCGAGGGGAGCGGGGAGAACATCTTCCTCGCCCATCACGGCCGGCTGATCACGCCGACCGTCGCGAGCGCGGGGCTGCCCGGGATCACCCGGACGACCGTGATTCGTCTCGCGCACGATTGCGGCATCGAGGTCGTCGAGCAGGTCGTCCCGCGCGAGATGCTCTACATCGCCGACGAGGTCTTCTTCTGCGGCACCGCCTCGGAGATCACGCCGATCCGGTCGGTCGACCGGATCCCCGTCGGCTCCGGCACGCGCGGCCCGATCGTCGAGCGGCTGCAGAAGGAGTTCTTCTCGATCGTCGAAGGGCGCGTCCCCGACCGCCACGGGTGGCTCACGCCCGTCGGCGTGCCGGAGAGGGCCGCCGCCCGCGCGTGAGAGCGGTCGTCCCGTTTCCCGCAGCGTGTTTCCCGGCGTGCCCCGCGGCGCCGGTTCGGGGTTAGTCCCCGGGAAAGGTTCTGGTATGCACATCAACGATCTGCTCCGGATCGCGGTCGAGCGGAAAGCCTCCGACCTGCACCTGAAGGTCGGCGCCTATCCGGTCATCCGCGTGGACGGCACCCTCACGCCGCTGGTCGAGTTGAAGCGCCTGATGCAGGAAGACACGATCGCGATGGCGTTCTCGATCATGAGCGCCCGCCAGAAGGAGCGGTTCAAGAACAACTTCGAGATCGACATCGCCTACTCGGTCCCCGACCTCGGGCGGTTCCGCTGCAACATCTTCCAGCAGCGCGGGACGGTCGGCCTCGTCCTGCGCGTCATCCCGTCGCGCATCCTCGCGGTCCGCGACCTGCTGCTCCCGCCCGTCATCGAGCGCATCTGCTCCGAGCAGCGCGGCCTGGTCCTCTGCACCGGGACCACGGGATCGGGTAAGTCGACGACGCTCGCCGCGATGATCGACCTGATCAACGCGACCCGCAACGAGCACATCATGACGATCGAGGACCCGATCGAGTTCCTCCACCGCGACAAGAAGTCGATCGTCAACCAGCGCGAGGTGGACGTCGACACGAAGGGGTTCTCGGTCGCGCTCCGGAGCGCGCTGCGCCAGGACCCGGACGTGATCCTCGTCGGCGAGATGCGCGACTACGAGACGGTCGAGACGGCGCTCACCGCCGCGGAGACGGGCCACCTCGTGCTCTCGACGCTCCACACGCTCGACGCGACGGAGACCATCAACCGCATCGTGGCGATCTTCCCGCCCCACCAGCAGAAGCAGATCCGGCTCCAGCTCTCCGCGGTGCTGAAGGCCGTGATCTCGCTCCGTCTCATGCCGCGCGCCGACGGACTCGGCCGCGTTCCGGCGGCGGAGATCCTCATCACGACGGCCCTCGTGCGCGACTGCATCGAGAACAAGGAGAAGACCAAGCTCATCAAGGACGCGATCACGGCGGGAACGTCGCAGTACGGCATGCAGACGTTCGACCAGTCCCTCTTTTCCCTCTACAAGGCGGGGCTCATCACGCTCGACGAGGCGTTGAAGCGCGCGACGAACCCCAACGAGTTCCGGCTGAAGCTCCAGGGCATCCAGTCGACCTCGGACGTCGCGCAGGAGGAGATGGACACGGCTCTCCAGGCGCCCGCGGAGGTCGATCCGCTCTCGGAGGAATCGCCCTTCGACTTCTCGAACCAGGTCCCGGGAACGCCCCCGCCGCCCCCGTTCACCCGGGGGCGATGACGGCGTTGCGCCGCCGCGTCGCGCGAGCGCGCCGGCCCGACTCTTCCGAGGATTGCCGGTTCCGGGCGGTGCGCCTCCTGACGGTGAGAGCTCGGTCCCGCGATGAGCTTCGCCGCGCCCTCGAGCTCCGCGGGTTCGACGGGGAGACGATCCGAACGACGCTCGACGCGCTCGTGCGCGACGGCAGCCTGAACGAGCAGGCGGCGATGGAATCGTTCCTCGTCAATCGCGAGGAGCGGTTCTCGCGCGAGCGGCTCCGCGCCGAGATGCGGCAGAGGGGATTTCCGAAGGTCTCGATCGACCGCGCGCTCGCGGGGATCTCCGACGACGACGAGCGGACGCTCCTCGAATCGCTCTGCCGGCGGCGGTTCGACGAGCTGGCGGACCTTCCTCCCGAGAAGCGGAAGAAGAAGGTGTTCGACTTCCTGCGCCGGCGCGGATTCGGCGCGCCGCAGATCCTCGAGACGATGGGAGAGGCGGAGGACTGAATCGGAGCCACGATTCACGCCGAAATCAGAAGCACGAAATCCGAATTTCGAAATTCGAAACAAATTCGAGATTCGAATGACCGAATGCCGGAACGGGAAAGGCTCCCGTTCCGTCCAGGCCTCCGGTCGTCCGGCGAAATCGACAGGTGGGCGTTCGGTTTCATCATTCGAATTTGGAGCTTCGGACCTGTTTCGGGTTTCGAGATTCGGGCTTCGGATTTCAACCGCGACCGCAAATACGACGTCGATCTCCTCCGGGGCGATGCAAAGGGCGTAGTTTTCTGACAGGATACGCGGTTCGGAGGAGCAGACGGCGTGGATTCCCGGGAGATTCGCGAGAGATTCCTGAGGTACTTCGAGGAGCGCGGGCACCGGCGCGTGCCGTCGTCGTCGCTCATCCCCGCCGAGGACCCGACGCTGCTCTTCGCCAACGCGGGGATGAACCAGTTCAAGGACGTCTTCACCGGACGGGAGAAGCGCGACTACGTCCGCGCGACGTCGTCGCAGAAGTGCGTCCGCGCGGGGGGGAAGCACAACGACCTCGACAACGTCGGCTACACGGCGCGGCACCAGACGTTCTTCGAGATGCTCGGCAACTTCTCCTTCGGCGACTACTTCAAGGAAGACGCGATCCGGTTCGCCTGGGAGCTCCTGACCGACGAGAAGAGCGGATACGGTCTTCCCGTCGACCGTCTGTGGTTCACCGTGTACACGACCGACGACGAGGCGGCCGCGCTCTGGGAGAAGGCCGGCGCGGCGGAGAACCGGATCCTGCGGTTCGGCGAGAAGGACAACTTCTGGGCGATGGGGGAGACCGGCCCGTGCGGGCCGTGCTCGGAGATCCATTACTACCGCGGCGAGGACCCGTCGGACCCGGCGAAGAACCGCGCCGATCTCGTCAACGGCCCCGGCGACGAGACGATGGAGATCTGGAACCTCGTCTTCATGCAGTACGAGCGCGGCGACGCCGGGAAGATGACGCCCCTTCCGAAGCCGTCCGTCGACACGGGAGCCGGCCTCGAGCGGATCGCGTCGATCCTGCAGGGGGTCAACAACAACTTCGACACCGACCTCTTCCGCCCAATCGTCGGGCGGATCGAGGAGATCTCGGGGCGGCGTTACCGCGGCGGGATGGAGGTCGACGACGCTCCGTTCCGCGTCATCGCCGACCACGCGCGCGCCGCGACG
>DATFVB010000181.1 GCA_035260525.1 Thermoanaerobaculia bacterium | reverse complement strand
TAGCCGCCGTACTCCGCGCCGGCGTCGATCAGCACGAGATCGCCGGGCGAGATCGTGCGGTCGTTTCGGACGTAGTGGAGGGTCGTGGCGTTGCGCCCCGAGCCGACGATCGACGGGTAGGCGGGGCCCGCCGCGCCGCGGCGGCGGAACTCGTATTCGAGGACCGCTTCGACTTCCCACTCGCCCGCCCCGGGGCGGACGGCCTCCGCCGCGCTTGCGTGCGCCTGCGCCGTGATCGCGGCCGCGGTCTCGAGCGCCCGAATCTCGCTCTCCTCCTTCCGAAGCCTCATCTCGGCGAGGATCGAGGCGGGATCGACGAGCTCTGGATTCGGTCCGCGCTTGCGAAGCGCCGAAAGCCTCCCCCACCACGCGTCGAGGCGAGGGTCGCGGCCGAGCGGGACGGCCAGACGGTCCGCGCTCGCGAGAGTATCCGAGAGAAAGTCGTCGAGGCGGTCGAGCGGCCACGCGGTGGCGCCGTAGCGTTTCGCTCCTTCCATCCCCTCCCGGTCGCCGTCCCATGCCTCGCGCGACGGGTCGCGCGGAAGGACGAAGAGGTGGAAGGCTCCCCGGTCGAACACCGCGACGGCGTCCGGCTCCGGGTAGCCGGTGAGATACAGGAAGTCGGAGTCCTGCCGGAAGCGGAAGGCGGTGTCGCGGGACCGGTAGGCGACTCGCGCAGCCGGCACGACGGCGGGCGTGCCGTCGAGGAGCTCGGCGAAACGGGCGCGCCGGGCGGCGTGGTCGTGCGTCGGCGGTGTCACGAGCCGGCCATCATACAATCGCCGCGTGCGCCTCGATCACCGCGTCGCCGCCGAACACGCTCTCTCGCGGCGCAAGGCGCGCGACTACGTCGAGACGGGGCGTGTCGATGTCGACGGGACGACCTGCCGCGAGCCCGGCCGCGAGATCGGCGAGAGCGCCGGCGTCACCCTCGACGTCAACCGGCCGGCCGTCGGGAACGTCCGCACGAAGCTCGCCGTCCTCCACGAGGACCCGCACCTGATCGTCGTCGACAAGCCGGCCGGGCTGCTCACGCTTCCGACCGAAGCGCGCGAGAAGGACACTCTGCTCGGGCGGGTCAACGCCTATCTGCAGCACCGGTACCGGAAGCGGCCGTACGTCGGCGTCGTTCACCGCCTCGACAAGGAAACCTCCGGCGCGGTCGTGTTCGCGCGGTCGCGTGAGACGCTCCGCGCGCTGCAGGAGCTCTTCCGCCGCCACGACGTCGAACGCGAGTACGTCGCGATCGTGGAGGGCCGGGTCGAGAAGGATTCCGGAACGATCGGTCTCGACCTCGTCCGCGACGCGGGCGATCGCCGCCGGGGGACCGCCCGCGGCGGCAAGACGGGGCTCCGGGCCGTCACTCACTACCGCATGCTGCAGCCGATGGCGAACGCCACGCTCCTCGCGCTCCGACTCGAGACCGGGCGGACCCACCAGATCCGCGTGCACCTGGCCGCCATCGGCCATCCGGTCGTCGGCGACACGGTGTACCGCCCGAAGCGCCAGCCCGGCCCCGCCCTCGAAGCGCGGCGCCAGATGCTCCACGCGCGGACGCTGGGATTGCGCCACCCGCAAACCGGGGAGCGAATGCTCGTCTCGAGCGAACCGCCGGCGGACTTCCGCGAACGCCTCGCGGCGCTCTCGAAGGGGCCCGCGCCGGCCCGGCCGCGTTCGCCGGCCGTCCGCGGACGACCGGAGCACAGCGGCGAAAGGAAAGGGAGCGAATCGCCCGAACGGGCCGGCGCCGGCGCCTCTCGCGGCTCGATGCATCCGCCTTCAAGGAGCCTTCGGCGCGACAGGTCGCCGCGCCCGCCCGAGCGCGATTCGGGAAAAACCTTTTCGGTTCCAGCCCTCGACGAGGCGCGAGGCGCGAGCCCGACGGGACGCGGGTCGCCCGCGCCGGCAGTGGTTGGTGACCCAGGCGCTCCGGGCCCTTCGCATCGCGGAAAGCTTCCGACCGAAGTAACCGAGGCGAAAGCTCCGCGATGCGGGAGCGGGAGCGGGAGCGTCGGCGAGGGGGTGGCGGCGGGGCCGTCGAGTCGCTCGTTCGACGAGCGGCGCCGCCGCCACGCGCTCCCGTCCCCCGAGCCAGCTCCCGCGACGGTCACGCGCCCGTCCGGCTCGATGCATCGCCGCGCCGGCTCTTCCGTGGCACAATCGCGGACGGAGGTAGACCATGTCGGAATCGACCCCAGTGGCGGCTCACGAAACCGCCCCGCGCGCTCCTCGCGCAAGAACCCGCACGGCGGCTCGCCGCAAAACCGCCCCGCGCAAAAAATCGGCCTCCCGCCGGAGGTCCGCTCCGAGCGGCCTCCCCGCTCTCCTGAACCGGCTTTCCGCCCAGGCATCGAAGGCCGGCGCGGCGATCGCCGCCGGCGCCGCCGGTAGCCAGGATTCCGCCCGGGCCGCGCTCGCCAAAGCCCGAGGCGCGTCGCAGCGGGCGGTCCGCGCCTCGGTCCGGGAATGGAAGAAGCTCGACACGCCGAGAAAAGTCGAGTTCGTCGCCGCGCTCCTCTCCGCCCTGGCGGCGGCCTCGGGAGCGGTCGCCGTCGCCCGTAAAAGAAAATAGTCGCGAGTCGGAACCCCGGCGACGACTCGCGACCCGGGACTGAAAGCCTCGCGACTCCCGACGGGTCGACTCGCGATGCGGCGCGGGCGGCGTCGCGCCTCAGCGCGCCGCGTCGACGATCTGCCGGAACTGCGCCTTCGTGCCGCGGCCGGCCGCCGTCGCAACCGGTTTCCCGCGGCGGTCGCAGGCGATCGTGTGCGGCAGCTCCCGTTCCCATTTCGGGTCGACGGCGTCGATGAACTTCGCGGGGTCGTCCGCTTCCTCGAGAGAGCACGGAAACGGGACGGCGAGGATCGCGAGGCGGAGCGTCACGGGTCAAAAATTCTACTTCCTGCGTCGAAGCGCTCTTCCGGCTATCGACACGTCCGGAAGGGGGCGTGGCAGCCATCTTGCTGCCCTCTTCCGGTGCGCGGCCGGGCCGCGCTTTCCAAAAAGGGGGTATCCATGACCGGGAAGATCGAAGGACGGAAGGTCGCGATCCTCGCGACGGAAGGGTTCGAGCAGTCGGAGCTCCTGGAGCCCAGGAGGGCGCTCGAGGACGCGGGGGCGAAGACGCGCGTCGTGTCGCCGATGCCGGGCGAGATCCGCGGATGGAAGAAGGACGACTGGGGGAAGAAAGTCGACGTCGACCTCGCGCTGGACGAGGCCGACGCCGCGGAGTTCGACGCGCTGCTCCTTCCCGGCGGCGTCATGAATCCCGACAGGCTGCGGATGGACCCGCGGGCGGTTGCGTTCGTGAAGAGCTTTGTCGATTCCGGGAAGCCGATCGCGGCGATCTGCCACGGGCCCTGGACGCTGATCGAGGCCGGCGCGGCGAGCGGCCGGAGAATGACTTCCTGGCCCTCGCTCCGGACCGACCTGCGCAACGCCGGGGCCGAGTGGGTCGACGAGGAGGTCGTCGTCGACAACGGGCTGATCACGAGCCGGAAGCCGGACGACATCCCCGCGTTCAACCGGAAAATGATCGAGGAGTTCGCCGAGGGGCGGCACGCCCGCGCGGCGACGGAGCCGGCGTTCATCCGCGCGTAAGGCGTGCGGGCACAACTCTTGCTGTTTTCCTCCGCCGAGAGGGGGAAAGCACCATGCTGCTGACGATTGCCATCATTCTTTTCATCGCCTGGATCCTGGGGTTCTTCGCGTTCCACGTGACCGCGGGTCTGATTCACCTGCTGCTCGTTCTCGCGGTGATCGCGTTCGTCGTGAACCTGTTCACGGGGCGCCGCTCCGTCGTCTGATCGAGGCCACGCCGGTTCCGAGACGGGGGCGGCCGGTCCTCCGGTCGCCTCTTTTTCGTGCGCGTGCCCTCTGACGGAGAATCGGGCCATGAAGCTCGAGTTCTTCGGCACGCGCGGGTACGTCGAAGAGTCCTCCCCGTCCCACACGGGGCACTCGGCGTTCGTGGTCGAGGCGAAGGGATTCCGGCTGCTGTGCGACTTCGGCGAGAACCGTCTCGGTCTCCTCGAAAAGATCGCTCCGGACGCGATCGTCGTCTCCCACGCCCATCCGGACCATTCCTGGGGGCTGCGCGAAGGACCGCGCGCCCCCGTCTACGCCTCGGCCGTCACCCAGGAGATCCTCGCCGCCCTCCCGATCGACAAGCGGGTGACGGTCGCTCCCGGCCGGCGGAGGAAGATCGGACCTTTCTCCCTGACGCTCTTCCCCGTCGTCCACTCCGTCCGATGCCCCTGCACGGCGGTCCGATTGGAGGCTGGCGGGAAGACATTGCTCTACTCCGGAGACGTCGTGAGCTTTCCCGAACCGGACCGCGCGTTCCCGCGCGTGGCGCTCTACGTCGGCGACGGATCGACGCTCACGGGGTCGCTCGTCCGCCGGCACAAGAGCGGAGAGCTGATCGGGCACACGACGATCCGCGCCCAGCTCGGCTGGCTCGCCCGATACGGCGTGCCGCGGGCGGTCTTTTCCCACTTCGGCAAGGGCCCGATCGAGATGGGAGACGAGGCGCTGCGCGCGCGCGTGGCGCTACTCGCTCGCGAAAAAGCGCCGGAGTGCGACGTCGCGGTCGCGACCGACGGAGCCACCTTCGAGCTGTAGCGCGGCGATCCTCCTTCGCTCCGGCGAGATTCGGAGAATTGTCCGTAAGATCCGCCGCAGTCTTGCGCAGGTGGATGCATTTCGTCGTTTCGCTCCTCGCAATGACCAAAGGGGTTGCTAACAGTCGCCGCGTTCTTCAGTGACACCGCCGACGAGGCGCGGTGAGGCGCGAGCCCGGCGGGATGCGGGCCGCCGGCCGGACGCTAAGGCGTACCGAAAGCGTACGTCGTGCGGCCGGCCGGCGGCACGCGCCCGC
>DATFVB010000180.1 GCA_035260525.1 Thermoanaerobaculia bacterium | reverse complement strand
CGATCACCGCACCCCGGTGAGAGCGTGGACCGCTTTCCACACGAGTTGCAGCAGCTGCGCTGCGGGAATCGTCGGGACGATTTCCGCGGCGTTCTCGACCGCACGGTTTCGTATAGCGGCGCGTATCACCGTGCCTGTGCTCAAGAAAAGGTCGCTTTCGATACGAACAGGGTCGGCGCGGCGACGAGCGACTGCAGCGGAAAGACGCGCCGGTCCGTGCCCACGCCGCCGACTCCCTTCCAGAATTCCGACAGACGCCCGCGGATGACGACCGAGGCGACGGGCGAGCGCACGCGCCCCGCCTGGAGCGCCCACCCTTCGACCTCGAGGCGGTAGGCGTCGTTTTCGAGGTCGACCCGCGGCGCAGCCGCGAGAGCGGTCGCGTAGAGGCCGCGCGTCACCGAAGAAAGGAGCTCGCCCGCGCTCGCGGCCTGGCGCCCGTCGAGCACGAAGAGCGCGCTCCCGGCGCGCGGAGGGAGCCGGAACGACGGCCGGAGCGCGTTGCCGGTCGGGCTCTCCCCCGAGCGCGCCGACGAGCCGAGGTCGTGGAGCCTCGTGCGGAAGACTCCCTCCGCGACGACCTCCTTCCTCCGGACCGGGACGCCTTCCCCGTCGAACGGTCCCTCTCCCGACGGGTCGTCGACGAGCGAGACGCCCTCCGCGCAGAACCGCCCGTTGCGGTCGAGGTACTTCCGCGAGAGGAGCAGCCGGTGGGTGTCGCCGCAGAAGAGCGGGAGCGTCGCGGCGAGGACGGCCGCCGAGACCGACGGATCGAGAAGCAGCTCGCCTCGCGGGAACGGGCAGGCCCGCCCCTTGAGCGGAAGGAGACTCCGGTCCGAGAGCGACTGGGCGACCTTCGCGCCGTCGAATCCGCCGCCCGGCGAGACGGGGAAGACGATGTCCGCGGTGACGCGGCGTTCCGACGCGACGCCGATCGCCCGCGCGTTCCCGTATCCGAACCGGCGCGCGCGCCCGCCGGAGAAGCCCGCGCCGTTCTCGATGCGCTCGACGATCTCGCCGCACGTCACCGCGAGCGACGTCAGCCGCGCCTGACCCTTCGACTCGGACGCCAGGAGCTGCGCGACTTCCTCGAAGGCGTCCGGCGCGGACGCCGGCGCGGGATCGTCCGGCTGCGGGAAGCTCCCGGCCGGGAGCGCGGGGAGAGGGCCGGAGCCTCCCGGCCGGAGCCGCGCCGTCTCCCGGATCGCGTCGACGAGGAGCGCCGGCGACGATGCGGCGGCAAAATGCGCCTGCCCCTTCTCCTCCCATCGCGCCGCGCAGCCGTCCTCGAGGCGTTCCGACTCCTCGCGCACCGGCGCCGCGACGCGGAGCTCCGTCGCCGCCGCCCGCTTGGCGTAGATCTCCCACCGGTCGCCCGTGCGCGACTCGAGCTCGCCGCGGACCGCGTCGAGCGCGAGACTCATCGCGATCCCCACGCGCCGCTCACCGCGGCGACACCCGCGCCGGTCACCGCGGCGACACCCGCGCCGCTCACCGCGATTCTCTCCGCGCCGCTCACCGCGGCGACACCTGCAGCCGGCGCACGATCATCGCGGGGGCCTCGCCGCCGACGGGCAGCACCTTTCCCTCCCGCGCGCACCACGCGAGCTGCCGGCACGGTTTCGCGCGCGATCCGAGGAGCGGGTCGACGGCGGCGAGGGCCTCGACGATCTCTCCCTCGAGGTGCCCCGGCCCGAGCGGCTGCCCGAGGCGCCCGCGCTGCACCGCCTGCGCGGCCGGAAAGCGGAGACGGAAGCGTCCCGACGCGAGGTCGACCGTGCCGCCGTCGAACTCCTCGATGCGGATCCCGGTGCCGAGCCGGTGAAGCATCTCTTCCTCGCTCGCTCCGCCGGGCCCGACGACGAGGTTGGATCCGCGCGGCGCGGCGTGGTCGAACGCGGAGGGCCGGCGGCCGTTGCCGGTCGACGGGTGGAGCGGATCGGACCGGAGCCGGTCGCGCAGCGGGCCGGCGAGGTGCCCGGCCGAGAGCAGCGCCGTCTTGCGCGCCGGCACGCCCTCGTCGTCGACCGGGTAGCCGCCGAAGAGGTCGAGCCGCGACGGCTCGTCGGCGACCTCGATCTCGCGCGGGCACAGGCGTGCCTTGACGAGGTTCGCCAGGCGCGACGCGGGCGCGTCCGCCTCCATCGGATGCGAGAGGACCTCGTGGAAGAAGAACGCCGCGGACCCGTTCTCGAGAATCACGTCCGTCGCCCCGGAGGTCGGCGCGACGGTGCCCGGGCCGGACCCCGCGAGCGCGCGGAGACGCAGCCGGAGCTCCTCGAACGCGCCGTCGTCGGCCTCCGGGAGATGGAAGTTGAAGACCCGCCACTTCGGCCCGCCGCGAGTGTCGGCGAGGAGCTCGCCGTGGAGGGAGAGGCGCGGCCGGTCATGCTGCGACGGGGTCCGGCCGGCCGGGACGACGAGGCGCGTCGCATGGCGCCGGCGGATCTCGACGCGATGCGGGCGGTTCTCGAACGCGCGCGCGATCAGGCCCGAGATCTTCTTCGTCCACCGGTTCGGGTCGTCGGCCTCGCCGTGCGGCTCCGGCGCGCCGCTCTCGGCGCTCTTGGGAAAGTGCGACGAGGAGAGCATCCCGGCGAGCCGGCGCACGGCGTCGCGCGCGCCCGCTTCGTCCGCGCGGGGAGAGGCGGTCAGCACGACTCGGTTGCCGCGCCGCGCCCGGGCGGAGACGGCGCTCTCGACCGACAGCGCGGAGGCGCCGATCGCTCCGTCGCGCAGCGAAAGATGCAGCTCCGACTTCCACTCGAAGAAGAGATCCGCGAACCCCTCCCTCGCGAGCGGCTCGATCCATCGGGAGAGGAGCGGCAGATCGAGCTGCGGCGGTATCGGACGGTGACTCACCGGCGGATTGTAATGGTGCTCCCGTCGGGAAGTCGAAGAGTCGTCGCCGAGTTGAAGCGGCCGCGTACCGCGCCGCTTAACTCGGCGACGGGAGCCACTTGACTCGGCGGCTCGAATCGAAGAGGCGGGCCGAGTTTGAGCGGTCGCAGCGCGCCGCTTGACTTTGCGGCAAGAGCCGAAAGTCAGGAAAGGCCCCATGGCGATCGGTTCGGGCTCCGGGACGTTCGACTTTCCGACTTTTGACATTCGGACTGAGGCCGTATCGACGCGGCTCATCATTGAACCCCACTCTCCCGGCCGTTATGATCGAGCCCGCATGAGCCTTGCCGAGCGGCGGACGGAGTTTCTCGTGGTCCGCATCGCGCAGCGACTCGCGCGGCGCGGCCTCTTCCAGGAGAAATCGCCGGGCGCCCTCGCCGACGCGGTGCGCTCGGTCTTCGCCGACGAGATGCGCCGCGAGCGCGACATCGACGAAGAGGCGCGCCGCCTCGTCGACGCCTCCCGCTCGGAGATCGCCTCCGGCGGCCTCGACTCGAACGAGCTCTTCCGGAAGATCCGGCGAAAGCTCGCCGAGCAGAAGGGAATCGTCCTGTGACCCTCGAGCGCAGGATCGCGCAGCTCGAGGAGATGCGCCGGCAATCCGTCGAGGGGGGCGGCCCCGAGCGGATCGCGCGCCAGCACCGGGAGGGGAAGCTCTCGGCGCGCGAGCGCGTCGACCTCCTGCTCGATCCCGGCTCCTTCTTCGAGATCGACCGGCTGGTCTCGCACCGCTGCCGCGACTTCGGCGCCGACAAGGTCGACATCCCGGGCGACGGCGTCGTCTGCGGCGCCGGGCTGATCGAGGGGCGCCCGGTGTACGTCTTCGCGCAGGACTTCACGGTCTTCGGCGGGTCGCTGTCGGAGACCAACGCCGAGAAGATCTGCAAGGTGATGGACCTCGCCGTGAAGAACGGCGCGCCGCTCATCGGCCTGAACGACTCCGGCGGCGCGCGCATCCAGGAAGGGGTCGTCTCGCTCGGCGGCTACGCCGACATCTTCCTGCGGAACACGCTCGCCTCGGGGGTCGTGCCGCAGATCTCCGCGATCCTCGGGCCCTGCGCGGGCGGCGCGGTCTACTCCCCGGCGATCACCGACTTCGTCTTCATGACCGAGACCTCCTCCTACATGTTCGTCACCGGGCCCGACGTCATCGCGACCGTCACGCACGAGACGGTCACGAAAGAGGAGCTGGGCGGAGCGAAGACGCACTCGTCGGTCTCCGGTGTGGCGCACTTCGCCAGACCCGACGACGCGTCGGTCCTCGCGGCGATCCGCGAGCTCCTCGGCTACATTCCCGGCAACAACCTCGACGAGGCTCCGATCGTCGAGACGTCCGACCCGCCCGACCGGGAGGACGCGGAGCTGAACACGTTCATCCCGGAGGAGCCGGACAAGCCGTACGACATGAAGAAGCTCGTCTCGGCGATCGCCGACGAGGGGAAGTTCTTCGAGGTCCACGCCAACTTCGCCCGGAACATCCTCGTCGGCTTCATCCGCCTGAACGGCCGCTCGATCGGCGTCGTCGCCAACCAGCCCGCGTTCCTGGCCGGCGTCCTCGACATCGACGCGTCGGTGAAGGGCGCACGCTTCGTCCGCTTCTGCGACGCCTTCAACGTGCCGCTCCTCGTCTTCGAGGACGTGCCGGGCTTCCTCCCCGGAACGAAGCAGGAATACGGCGGGATCATCCGCCACGGCGCGAAGCTCCTCTTCGCCTTCGCCGAGGCGACCGTCCCGAAAGTGACCGTCATCACCCGCAAGGCCTACGGCGGCGCCTACTGCGTCATGGCGTCCAAGCACCTGCGGACCGACTTCAACTTCGCCTATCCGACGGCGGAGATCGCGGTCATGGGGCCCGAGGGGGCCGTCGCGATCCTCTACAAGCGCGAGCTCGCGGCCGGCGGCGAGGAGAAGAAGGAGAAGGTCGCCGAGTACGTCGAGAAGTTCGCCAACCCCTACGTCGCCGCGCGGCGGGGGTTCGTCGACGAGATCATCGAGCCGTCCGAGACGCGCCGGAAGCTCATCCAGGCTTTCGCGTTCGCGGCGACCAAGCGCGACAAGCTTCCGCCGAAGAAGCACGGCAACATACCGCTCTGAGCCGCCGTTGAGCCCCCCGAAGCTCCTCGTCGCCAACCGCGGCGAGATCGCGATCCGGATCTTCCGCGCCTGCCGCGAGATGGGGATCGCGACGGTCGCCGTCTACTCCGACGCCGACCGGGGCGCGCTCCACGTCGGGTACGCCGACGAGGCCTACCGGCTCGGTCCGGCGCCGGCGCGGGAGTCGTACCTCGCCGTCGACCGCATCCTCGACGCCGCGCGCCGCTCGCGGGCGACGCTCCTCCACCCCGGCTACGGTTTCCTCGCCGAGAACGCGGAATTCGCCTCCGCCTGCGCGGACGCCGGCATCACGTTCGTCGGCCCGCCGCCGGCGGCGATCGACGCGATGGGCTCGAAGACGGAATCGCGCCGGCGGATGATCGACGCGGGCGTCCCGGTCGTCCCGGGGATGTCGCGCGGGGCCACGCGCGAGGAGCTCCGCGAATTCGGCCGGGCGTCCGGCTACCCGATCCTCCTCAAGGCGTCGGCGGGCGGGGGCGGGAAGGGGATGCGGATCGTCGCGTCGGAGGCGGAGCTCGATTCCGCGTTCGAGCGCGCCGAGTCGGAGGCCCGCGCATTCTTCGGCGATCCGGAGGTCTACGCCGAGAAGCTCGTCGACGGCGCCCGGCACGTCGAGGTGCAGGTCGTCTTCGACGGCCGGGGGCGCGGCGCCGCCGTCGGGGAGCGCGAGTGCTCGATCCAGCGGCGGCACCAGAAGGTCGTCGAGGAATGCCCGTCGCCCGTCGTCGATGCCGCCCTCCGCGCGCGGATGGCGGACGCCGCGCTCGCCGCGGCGCGCGCCGTCGGCTACGTCTCGTGCGGCACGGTCGAGTTCCTCCTCGACCGGCAGGGACGGTACTACTTCCTCGAGATGAACACGCGTCTCCAGGTCGAGCACCCCGTGACCGAGGAGGTCTGGGGCGTCGACCTCGCGCGCGAGATGATCGCGATCGCGCTCGGCGAGCCCCTGTCGTTCTCCGAGGACCTCGCCCCGCGCGGGCACGCGATCGAGTGCCGCGTCTACGCCGAGGACCCGGACCGGCAGTTCGCGCCCTCTCCCGGACGGATCGAGGCGCTCTCCCTCCCGCAGGGCCCGGGCGTGCGCCACGACGTCGGCGTCGAGACCGGCTCGGTCGTCCCGATCGACTACGACCCGATGCTCGGCAAGCTCATCGTCCACGGCCGCGACCGGCGCGAGGCGGTCGAGCGGCTCGCCCGCGCTCTCTCGGAATACGAGGTCGTCGGCATCCAGACGTCGCTCCCGTTCTTCCGCCGGCTCGTCACCGATCCCGACTTCCTCGCGGCGACGTTCGACACCGGGTGGCTCGACCGCCGGCTCGCCGCGGGGCTCGGCGTGCCGGAGACGGCCCCGGATGACGCCGTCGCGGCGCTCGCGGCCGCGGTGCTGGCGCGGAGCGAGGAGAAGCGCTTCGCCGCGCCGGCCCGGAGCCGGGCTTCGGCCTGGAGCGACGCGGCGCGCCGGGGGGCGCTCCGATGAAGCGGGTGTTCCGGCTCGTGCGCGCCGACGGCGAAGAGACGGCCGTTTCGGTCGACATCACCGGCGACGCCGCGTCGGTCGAGATCGGCGGCCGGCGTTTCGCGCTCGAGCTCCTCCCGCGCGCCGACGGCACCTTCGTCGCGCTCTTCGACGACGGCCGCGTGATGCGCTCCCGGGTGACCCCCGGCAAGAAGGAGACGCGCCTCCGCACGCGCGGGATCGAAACGGCGCTGCACCTCTTCGACCCGCGCGACGCGTCCTCGGCCGGGACCGAGAGCGAGGGCGCCTCGGAGGTCGCGGCAGCGATGCCCGGCCGCGTCCTCGAGGTGCGGGTGCGCGAGGGAGACCGCGTCGCGAAGGGGGATCTGCTCCTGATCCTCGAGGCGATGAAGATGCAGAACGAGATCCGCGCCGAGGCGGACCAGGTCGTCGCGGAGATCCTCTGCGCCGCGGGACAGGCGGTGGAGGCGGGCGCGCTGCTCGTGCGGTTCGCATCCGACCGGGTATGATCGCGGCCGCGCAAGAGGGCTTCGGCGGGAATGAAAACCGCCGGCTACTGTTGAGGTGGGAATGAACCGGAAGCTCACGATTCTCGGCCGCAGGCTCGCGGCCTCGGCGGCGACGGTCCTCGCAGCCTCGGCGGCGACGGTCCTCGCAGCCTCGGCGGCCGCGGTGCTCGTCGCGTCCTCCGCTTTCGCCGCGCCTCCCGCGGCCGCGCCTGCCGCGCGCGGGATCGCGGCCGAGGTCGAGCGCTTCGCCGCGGAATACCTGCCGTGGGAGCCCGGGACCCGCGTCACGGCGAAGGCCGATCCGAAGAACGACGTTCGCGGGTTCCACGCCTGGATGATCGAGCGCAAGGGGAAGTACGACAAGCTCGACGCCAAGGAGAACATGCTCGTCTCGGCGGACGAGAAGTGGATCTTCACCGGAAACGTCATCAAGAACAGCCGGCCCCAGAACGCGACCGCCGTGATCCGCACCGACGCGGACGTGTCGGGGATCGGCAGCTACTTCTCGAAGATGTTCGGCTCGAACGCCCGCGCGTTCCTCGAAGCGCCCGCCGACAAGGCGGGGTTGAACGGCGTTCGCGTCGAGGTCGACACCGGCTACTTCAGCCAGCCGCTCCACTACTACGTCGAGCCGGACGGCTCCGTCTTCTTCATGGGGACGCTATGGAAGCTCGCCGAGCCGGTCGCGGACCAGCGGCGCGCGATCATCAACCTCACGACTTCGCCGTCGTACGGAGCCGACAACCCGAAGATCACCGTCGTCGAGTACGCGGACATGGAGTGTCCCTTCTGCAAGCGTCGCGGCCAGCAGATGGACAAGCTCATGGACAAGTACTCGGCGAAGCTCGGCATCCGCCGCTACTACAAGTTCTTCCCGCTCTGGTCCACCCATCACTGGTCGACGAAGGCGGCGTCCGCGGCGGTCTGCCTCCAGAAGTTCTCCTCCGATCTCGTCTTCCGGTTCAAGCAGATCTGCTACGACAACCAGGACACCCTCACGCTCGACCGGCTCGACCAGCAGGTCTTCGATTTCGTCGACTCCGCGGGAATCCCGCGGAAGGACTTCCTCGCCTGCTACCTGCAGGACGCGTCGTTCGCGGCGATCCGCCGCGACATGAACGAGGGAGGGTATCTCGGCGTCAACTCGACGCCGACCTACTACGTCAACGGGGTGGAGATCTACTGGCTTCCCGACGACGTCATGGAGGACTTCCTGAAGAGCGGCGCCGCGACGAAGAAGAGATAGGGCTTTCGCTGCCGCCGCCGGGTTCCACCTCTCCCGGCAGGAGAGGTCGCCCGCGCGCTCTGCGGATGCGAGCGCGGGCGGGTGAGGGAGCCTTCGGCGATGTCTTCCTTCCGCGCGTATCATCGCCGGGGTGACTTCCAGACTCTCCCGCCGCCCCCGCTCCTTCCGCCGCCGTCCCGTCCTCGGGATAGTCGGCGCGGGCGAGAAGGCGTCCTCTCGCGTCGTGAAGCTCGCCGAAGAGCTCGGCGAGCGGGCCGCGCGCGCGGGCTGGATCGTGCTGACGGGGGGGCGCGAGGCCGGCGTCATGCGGGCGGCGCTTCGCGGCGCGAAGAAAGTGGAGGGAAGCCTGACGGTCGGGATCCTCCCCGGCCGCGACCGCGCCGAAGCCTCCCCCTTCGCCGACGTCGCGATCGCGACCGGGATGGGAGAAGCCCGCAACATCGTCAACGTCCTCTCGAGCGACGTCGTCGTCGCGTGCGGCGCGGGCGGGCCGGGCACCGCTTCGGAGGCCGCTCTGGCGCTGAAGGCCGGGAAGCCCCTCGTTCTGCTCGCCCCTTCGCCCGAGGCCGCGGCGTTCTTCGCCGGGCTCGGCGCGGTCCGGGTCGCCGAGACCGCCGCCGCCGCGGTCGAGATCGCGGAGCGCGAACGGCCGCGCCGCCGCCTCCCGCGGAGACGCACGCCGTGACGCTCTTCACGCGCGCGATCCTGCGGACGCCGCCGTCGAATTTCGCCGACGGCTTGACGACGACCGATTTCGGCGCTCCCGATCTCGAAACTGCGCTCGCGCAGCATCGCGAGTACGCGCGCGCGCTCGAGCGGTGCGGTGTCGCCGTGACGATCCTTCCTCCCGATCCGCGCCATCCCGACTCCTGCTTCGTCGAAGACACGGCGG
>DATFVB010000179.1 GCA_035260525.1 Thermoanaerobaculia bacterium | reverse complement strand
CCCCCGCCGCGTTCCGCGCGACGCCGTGGCGCGAAACGCCCGCTGATCCCGGCGCCCGGGGTCAGCCCGCGCCGGCGGCCCGGCGCGCCGTGATCGCGCCCACGAAGAACGAGGGATATTCGCGCGAGAGCGACTCGACGTCGGGAAGCAGCTCGGCGTTCTCGAATCCGGCTTCCGCGAGAGCCGCCCGCCAGTTGCCGGGCGTCAGGAACCCGTGCGTGGGCCGGACCTCGGGATCGGTGACGACGTTGACGAAGTTCTCGAGGAAATTGAAGATGAACTCGACGTAGATCGGCTGTCCGGCGCGCGGACGAACGCACTCGGAGAAAACGACCGCCCCGCCGGGAACGACCACCTCCCGGATCGCGGCCAGCGTCCGGCGCAGGTCGTGCGCGACGTGGATCGTGTTCACCGCGTAGACGAGGTCGACGGATTCGGGAGCGATCCCCTGATCGACCAGGGACACGTTCATGTCGAGCTTCCGGCATTCGAACGGAACTTCCGGGAATCGCGCCTTGAGCGAACGCTCTCCGCGGCGCAGGAAAGTCGGCACCGGCTCGGTGAAGAGGTACCGGCGCACGTTTCCGAGCCGCCCCTCGGCGGAGAGATGCTGGAGCAGGGCCATGGCCGCGGATCCCGCGCCGCCCCCGAGCTCGAGGATCGTCACGGGGCGCGTCCTCGGAAGGGCCCGGGCGGCCGCCTCCGCCCCGAGACGGTTGTTGACGGCATAGAGGAGATTGTCGTTGTTGAAGTAATCGAACCAGAGGGAGAGACGCGCGGGAGAGAAGAGGATCTCTTCTCCGGTCTTCCGTCCGGCGAAGAAGTCTTCGATGTTTTCAGCGAGCGCGTCGACGACGGTGAACGCCGGCGCGCACGCGGGCGAGACCGCGAGCGCCTTTTCCCTGGCTCCGCTTCCCGCCGGAGGCACCGGGATCCGCGCCACGAACCGGCGCGGCGCGTCCCCGCGCGCCTCGAGGAACCCCTCTTCGGCGAGCTTGTCGAGCATCCAGGAAAGCGCCGTCTCGGCCCGGGGAGCGTAGCCCTTCCGGGCGATCGCCTCGGCCGCGGTCGACGGCTCGCGGAACTCTCCGAGGAGATCGAGGCGGGCGAGCGCCTGTCCCGCCGTCTCGGTCGTGTAACGATCGAAGTACTCGCTGCAGATGACGAACTCCGGGGAGAAATGACGGCGGACGTCCGGCTCGAGAGCGGCGCGGATCCGGTCCGACAGTGCCTGGTAGGGGTCCATCCCCGAAGTCTATCGCGGCGTTGCGGGCGCGGCGATGCATCGAGCCGGGCGGGCGCGTGCCGGCGGCCGGCGGCTCGACGTACGCTCATTGGTACGCCTTCACCGCCGGCCGCCTGCCCGCATCCCGCCGGGCTCGCGCCTCGCCGCGCCTCAGCGTCGTGCCGTTGAACGCGGCTGGATCGTAAGTCGGCCTTTTGCGGGCGCGGCGATGCATCGAGCCGGGCGGGCGCGTGCCGGCGGCTGGCGGCTCGACGTACGCTCATCGGTACGCTTTCACCGCCGGCCGTCTGTCCGCATCCCGTCCGCCTTCGCCAAGGCTACGGCGGATCGAGGTTGCAACGGTGGTTGTGGCTCAGGGGCCGTTGGAGACGAGCAATCCCGCCATAGCTCGTAGAGCGACGGCGGGCCGGGCTCGCGCCTCGCCGCGCCTCAGCGTGGTGCCGTTGAACGCGGCTGGATCGTAAGTCGGCCTTTTGCGGGCGCGGCGACAAGGTCGAGCCGGGCATCCGGCGGACGGCACGATCCGCGGCGATTTGCTAGGATCGCGCGTCGTGAAACGTCTCCTCCCCGCCGCCCTCGGACTCGTGTGCGCGGTCGCCTCGGCGTCCCCGCTCCTCGCTCAGGCGCCGAAGCGGCGCGTCGTGATCCTCGGCTTCGACGGCGTCGACGCGGGGATCGTCGAGCGCCAGATCGCCGCCGGCCGGCTGCCGAACCTCGCCGCGCTCGAGAAACAGGGAGGCTTCACGCCGCTCCTCCCTCCGGTCCCGGCGCAAACGCCCGTCTCGTGGGCGTCCTTCTCGACGGGCCTCGATCCCGGCAGCACCCGCATCTTCGACTTCCTGAAGCGCGATCCGAAGACGCTGACGCCGACCTTCGCGATCGCCGAGGAGGGAGAGAAGAAGTTCCTCTTCGGCACGGCGAATCCGTTCGTCTTCGGTCTCGCCGTCCTCCTCGTCCTCGGGCTCCTCCCGCAGATCTTCGCGCGCCGCTGGGGACGCGCCGTCTTCCTCCTGATCGGCGCCGCGGGCGCGGCCGCCGCGTTCGTCGTCGTTCGCCAGGACCTTCCCAGCCGCCAGCCGACCGCGATCAACAACCGGCAGGGGACGACGCTCTGGCAGGCGCTCGGCGCGGCCGGAAAGAAGGCGGTCGTCATCCGGATGCCGGTCACGTTCCCGCCCGACGAGTTCGCCGACGGCAAGCTCGTCTCCGGTCTCGGCGTTCCGGACCTCTCGGGACGGATCGGCCGGCCGTCGTACTACACGTCGGACCCGTTCTTCGCGCCGAAGGGGGGCAACGACTTCTCGATCGAGCTCGTCCGGCTCGACTCGAACGAGGGTTCGATCGCGACGAAGATCACCGGGCCGCCCGCGAAGTACTTCGGCAATCCCCAGGGGTGGCTCGACGCGAAGATGACCCTCGTGGTCGACGCGGACAAGAAGGGGCTGACGATCGACACGTCCGGCACCCGGACGCATCTGCGGACGGGGGAATGGAGCGACTGGGTGTCGCTCGCCTTTCCCGCGAACCCGCTCGTGACGCTCCATGGCATGGCGAAGTTCAAGCTCGTGTCCGTGTCGCCCGAGATCGGCCTCTACCTGTCGCCCGTCAACTTCGACCCCCGGAAGCTCCCGCCCGGATTCTCGCTCTCGACCCCGGCGTCGTTCGCGCGGGACCTCGCGTCGCAGGTCGGCCTGTTCAAGACGATGGGATGGGCGATCGACACCTGGTCGATTCAATCGGGCACGATCGACGAGGCCACCTTCCTTCAGGACGTGGACGCGACGGTCGCCTCCGAGCGGAAGATCCTCGACACGCTGCTCGCGGACAAGTCCGTCGATTGCGCCATCCAGTATTTCGAGTTCCCCGATCGCGTCAGCCACATCTTCTGGCGGTTCCGCGATCCGCTGCATCCGGCCTACGACGCGGCGCTCGCGAAGATCTACGGCGACGCGGTCGAGAAGGCCTACGACACGATGGACGCGATCGTCGGCCAGGCGCGCGCGAAGCTCTCCCCGTCGGACGTCCTCATCGTGCTCTCCGACCACGGGTTCGCAACGTGGCGGCGTTCGGTCAACTACGACACCTGGCTCGTCCAGAACGGGTACCTCGCGTTGAAGGGAGAGGCGCAGCGCAAGAATCTCGACGAGCTCTTCTCGCACGGGACGTTCTGGGACAACGTCGACTGGTCGAAGTCGAAGGCGTACGCGATGGGGCTCGGGGAGATCTACATCAACGTCAAGGGGCGCGAGAAGGAAGGCATCGTCGAACCGGGCGCCGAGTACGAGAAGGTGCGCTCCGAGCTCATCGCGCGGCTCCTCACGCTGACGGACGCCAAGAACGGGGAGAAGGCGGTCTCGCGGGTGCTCCGGCGCGAAGAGGCGTACCGGAAATTCGACCCGAACCTGATCCCCGACCTCTTCGTCCTCAACACGGCGGGATTCCGCGTTTCCTGGCAGTCTTCGCTCGGGGTCCCGACGGAGAACCTGTTCGAGGACAACACC
>DATFVB010000178.1 GCA_035260525.1 Thermoanaerobaculia bacterium | reverse complement strand
CGACCATGGCACTGGGGGGGATCGTCTTCGGCATTCTCTGGATGCGCACGCGCAACTGGCTCCTCATCGTCGCCCTCCACGGCCTGGCCGACGCGCTGTCCAACGCGCCCGCGTTCATCGCGACTTGGAAGCTCTGAACGTTCCGGGCGCGGCCGGAACTCGAGACAAAAAAAGGGCGGGCCCGATGGCCCGCCCGTTCGAGACTCTCCCGATGCTCAGTGCGCGGCGGGCGCCGGGGCGCCCTTGGAGCGCGCCTCGTTGACGGTCAAGGCCTTGCCTCCGACTTCCTTCCCGTTCAGGCCGGCAATCGCGGCGGCTCCTTCGGAGTCCGTTCCGAACTCGACGAAACCGAAGCCCTTCGCCTTGCCGGTGGCCTTGTCCATGACGAGCGCCACGCTGTCGACCTTGCCGAACGGCGCGACGAGATCGCGAAGCTGCTGTTCGGTCGATTCCGGAGAGAGATTGCCCACGTAAACCTTCATGATTGACCCTTCTGCGCCTGTCTGGCGAAGATTGACGGCGATGATGTCTGGCGCCGCACTCGCCGACGCGTGCGGGCCCTCTCGCTGATTGTTCGTTCGGGGCTCGGACCGCGAAGCTCGAAGAGCGAAAGCGGGACCAAAGGCGAGCGAAACGAGAACGAAGTCAGCATATCACCGATCCGGGGAAGGGCGGCGAGGACGGAAGGTCGCCGCGGCGAGGCTATTTCAAGCCGCGGACGAGATAGAGATCCGAGAGGTCGCGGCGGACGTTGTACGCGTACGACTTACCGTCGGGCGTGAGGACCAGGGTCGCGATTCGGGAGACGCCCGCCGTGTCCGCCGGCATCAGCTCGAGCCAGGGCTTCCTCTCCCCCGTCTCGACGTCGAGGCGCACGACGCGCGCCGGGAGCTGGTCGCGCTTGAACACGAAGAGGGAGCGCCCGTCGTCGGCCCATCGAGCCGTCACGTCGTCCGGCTCGAAGCCGGGCACGGCCTTCGGTGCTCCGCCGTCGATCGGGAAGAGCCGCAGGTCGACCCGCCTCTGTTCTCCGGCCTGCGCGGCTACCCACTTCCCGTCCGGCGAAAGCGGCATCTCTCCGATGAAGGTGTCCCAGCCGTCCGGAGCGACGGATCGGTAGCCCTTACCGCCGAGGTCGACGGTGAAGAGCTTGGTCTGCCCGCCCGGGAGGACGCCGCTCACGAGCAGCCGGCCGCCCGGGACGAACCAGGCCTGTCCTCCTTCCATGGGAAGCGGGACGGTCCGCGCCTCTCCGGGCCCCGTCGGCACGAGCACGAGATGGTTGGGCAGATTCGGAGGGTGGGCGACCACCCACTTTCCGTCGGGCGACAACGCGAACGCGAGACCTTCACCGAGGCGAACCGCCGGCGACCCGTCGTTCTTGCGGAGATAGAAGGCTCCGGCCGGGCCGCCGCCGGTCCCCCTCTCGTTCAGCAGGAACGTCCGGCCGTCCGCGGACACGTCGATCACGGAGGTCCCCTCGAGCCACGCGAGGTCGCGCTCGAGCGGGTCTCCGGGCGCGAGCGCCATGACGCTGTTCTGCGGATGCGCGACCGTCACGAGGATCGCTCCGGACCGCGACACGTCCTGGAGGTCGAGCGATCCCGCGTGACGGAGGGCGAGCCGCGGCTTGCCGGTGTCACCGACCGCCCAGAGACCGCTCGACCCTCCGGCGTCGTCGGCCGAATACCAGATCTCTTTCCCGTTCGCGCTCCAGGCGACGTTTCTCCCGATCGACGCGCCCTCGACGAGCGTCCGCATCTTTCCCGCAGAGTCGATTCGCGCGATCGTGTGCGGAAGGCCGGGGACGCCGCCCAGGCAGACCGCGAAGGTCTTGCCGTCGGGCGAGAACCTCAGGCCGAGAATGCCGCCGCGGCCGCGGCTCGTTTCGTAGAAGCTCTTTCCCGGCGGGTATTCGATCCGCCAACGCACGCCCGAAAAGAGTCGCCCCACGGCGAGCGTGCTCCCGTCGGGGCTCCAGTCGGCGATCGCGACGTTCTCCATGACCTCGCGGGGAGTGCCGCCGCCGAGCGGCAGCCGCGCGAGCGTCCCGTGGAGCTGCCCCGCCCAGAGGTGCGAATGGAGCTTCACGGCGAGCTCTTCCGACGACGAGACCGCGAGCAGGGCGGCGTCGTCCGCGGCGATCGGGGCCGATTCCGCGGCGGCCGGCCGCACCGTGAAGAGCGCGGCCGGCGCGCCCTCCCACTGGGCCGAATAGACGACCGTCTGCCCGTCGGGCGCAAAGCGCGCGGCGGTGACCGTTCCGCGTCGGAACGTCAGACGCCGGAACTCCGGCCATTCCCGGCCGGCCGGACGGCGGAGCGCGAGGAACGCGGCGGCGAAACCGAGCAGGAGCGCGGCGGCGGGAAGCCCGAGCCTCGCGATGCCGCTTCGCCCCCGCGAGCGGGGGACGGGCGGCGCTCCCCGGGTTTCGGCCGATGCCGGGACCGAAAGGTGCTGCCGGACGGCGTCGAGATCGCGGGCGAGGTCGCGGGTCGAGACGTAGCGGTCTTCCGGCGCCTTCGCCAGGCACCGCTCGATGATCCAGGCGAGCGGGGTCGGAACGCCCGGCGCCTTCTCCGCGATCGGCGGGGGGTCCTCCTGGATGATCGCCGCGAGGGTCTCGGGCGAGCTCGCCTTCTGGAACGCCGGTGCCCCGGCGAGCATCTCGTAAAGGATCGAGCCGAACGAGAACTGGTCGGAGCGGTAGTCCACCGCGGCGCCGCGCGCCTGCTCGGGCGACATGTAGCTGACCGTCCCCATCACGACGCCGGCGGAAGTCCGATGGCCGTCGGACGTCGGCATCTGCGACTGCGCGCCCTCGGCCGGCTCCGTCAGCTTCGCGAGGCCGAAGTCGGAGATCTTCGGGACGCCGGCCTTCGTGATGAGCACGTTCTCGGGCTTCAGATCCCGGTGGACGATGCCCTTCTCGTGCGCGGCGGCCAGTCCCGACGCGATCGGCGCGGCCAGCTCGAGCGCCTTGCGGGCCGCAAGAGGCCCGGCGTCCAGGCGCGCCCGAAGATCGCTCCCTTCGACGAGCTCGCACACGAAGAACGGCGTCTCCCCTTCGCGGCCGACGTCGTACACGGTGACGATGTGCGGGTCGTTCAGGGCGGACGCGGCCCGGGCTTCGCGTTCGAAACGCAGCAGCCGATCCTCGTCTCTCGCGAAGCTCTCCGGGAGGACCTTGATCGCGACCTCGCGCCCGAGGCGCGTGTCGCGCGCCCGGTAGACCTCCCCCATGCCGCCGGCTCCGAGCGGAGACAGGATCTCGTAAGGGCCGAGCTTGACGCCTGGGGCGAACGTCATGAGACAGCCCTGCTGGTCAAGTTACCGAAAAGGATACAGCGGAGAACCGAGGGAGATCGCTTCGGTGTGCTCGCGATGACGAAGAAATCCGCCGCTCGACTTCGAGCCCGCGCCCCGGCGACTCGGCAACTTCCCGCTTTCGCCCCCGGACTTTCGACTCGCCACTCGCGATTCGCGGCCGACGCCGCCGCCGGCGGGGTCGTCAGGACTTGAGCATCTTCAGGATCTCGCGCAGCTCGCGCGCGATCCTCTTCGGATCCGCCGCCGGGTTGGCGGGAGCGGCGGCGCGCGGAGCGGCGGACGGCGCGGGGGCCGGGGGTGCCGCCGACTTCTTCTTCGCCGTTCCGCCGTCGAAGTTCCCGGCGGAGATCTCGGCGTCGATCTTCTTCTTCGCGCCGGCGATCGTGAACCCCTCGTCGTAGAGGAGCTGCCGGATGCGGGAGATGATGTCGACCTCGCGCGCGGTGAAGAGGCGGTTCGGTCCCTTGTCCTTGTCGGCCGAGAGAACCGGAAATTCCGTCAGCCAGTACTTGAGGACGTAGGGGGCGACGTCGGCCGTCTTGCAGACCTCGGCCGTCTTCCAGGCGTCCTTCCGGGGAGCGGGGTCGGGCATCGCGGCTATTTTAACCCGCGTTTGCCGCGATTCCGCGGACCGCCGCTCTTCCGGGACGCAGAACCGCCGCCCGGGCCGCGGCTCTTCGCCCGGACGCGGCGGCGTGCCGCGTCCCCGCCGTGCCGCTCCGCGGAGTCGCCGCCGTGCCGGAGACCACCGTCGCCGCTCGGGCGGCGCGCCGTGGCATCCGTCTGGCGTCTGGCCGAAGCGTCCGTCTGGCGTCTCGCCGTGGCATCCGTCTGGCGTCTCGCCGAAGCGTCCGTCTGGCGTCTCGCCGACACCTTGAACTCGATCGGCGTGCCCTCGAAGTCGGCGGTCTTCCGGAGGGCATTCTCGAGGCGCCGCGCGTCGGAAAAGTAGAGGCTTTCGGCGCGGGAGGCGACGAGCGAGAACGACGGCGGAGAGGTCCCGGTCTGCGAGGCGTAGAAGATCTTGAGCGTCCGTCCCGAGGCGCCCTTCGACGTGCGATTCTTCGTCTCCCGGGAGATGAACTCGTTCAAGACCGAGGTCGGAATCCGGCGTTCGCGGTTGGCCGCGATCCGCGCGATCTCGGCCGGGAGCTTCGCGACCCCGCGGCCGGTCTTTGCGGAGACGAGGAGGATCGGAGCGAACCGCGCGAACGGGAACTTGTCGTACACGTCGCGCCGGAACTCCTCCGCGATCCTGCCGGAGCCGGCGAGGTCCCACTTGTTCGCGACGAGGACGATCCCCTTCCCCTTCTCGATCGCGTAGGAGGCGACGGTCGAGTCCTGGGAGGTCGGCCCCTCCGCCGCGTCGAAGACGACGAGCGCGACGTCGCACCGGTCGAGGCGCTTGCGCGCTGCGACGACCGAGAGCACTTCCGGCCCCTGCTCGGTCTTCCCCTTCCGCCGGATCCCGGCCGTGTCGACGATGCGGAACGCGCGCCCGCCGATCTCGACCCGCGCGTCGAGGGAGTCGCGCGTCGTGCCCGCGACTTCCGAGACGATCGCGCGCTCGAATCCGACGAGGGCGTTCAAGAGCGACGACTTTCCGACGTTGGGCCGGCCGATGATCGCGACGGCAATTTCGCGCGAAGGCTCGGGTTCGTCCTGTGCGCCGGCGCCGAGGCGGACGGCGACCGAGTCCAGGAGCTCGTCGATCCCGAGGTTGTGCTCGGCCGACACGCCGATCACCTCCGAGAACCCGAGCGCGTAGGCCTCCGGCTCCCCTTCACGCCCCTCGCGGCGGTCGATCTTGTTGGCGAGAACGACGCAATCCTTCCCCGCCTGGCGCACGACGCGCGCGGCTTCCCGGTCGCCGGGAAGAACGCCCGCCGAGGCGTCGACGACGAGGAGCACGAAGTCCGCCCGCCCGATCTCCTCGAGCGCGCGCTTGCGCACGGCGGCCGGGATCGCCTCGCGGTCCGACGGGTCGAAGCCGCCGGTGTCGACGACGACGAAGCGGCGGCCGTCCGGGAGCGACACTTCCTCCTCGATGACGTCGCGCGTCATGCCGGGCAGGTCGTGGACGAGCGAGCGGCGCCTCCCGAGCAGGCGGTTGAAGAGAGCGGACTTTCCGACGTTGGGCCGCCCCACGACGGCCACTCGGAAGCTCATCCCTGCTCCGGCGGGCGGCGCGGCGCCGGCTCCGGCGCGCGCCGGGCGGGCCGCTCCGGCGGACGGCGGGGAGCGCCCTCCCGGCGCTCCCCCTCCGGCCGGAAATCGACGCGACGCTGCACCTCGTCGATCGCGACGAGCTGGACGCGGATCGCGTCCCCCAGGCGGTAGATCTTCCCGCTCGAGCGGCCGCGCAGCCGGTGCCCCTTCTCCTCGTACACGTAGAAGTCGTCGGACAGGGTCGAGACCGGCACGAGCCCCTCGACGAGGTATTCCGAGAGCGTCACGAACACGCCGAAGGCCGCGACTCCCGAGACATACGCGTCGAAGGAGCGCCCGATCTTGTCGCGCAGGAAGACGATCTTCTTCCAGAGGAGCGACTCGCGCTCCGCGGTCTCCGCCCGCCGCTCGCGCTCGGAGGACTCGCGCCCGAGCTCCTCGTAGGCGTTGGAGCGGAGCTCGAGCTCGTCGGCGGGGAACGGCCGGCGCGAGGCCAGCAGCCGCGTGAGCGCGCGGTGGACGATGAGATCCGGATAACGGCGGATCGGCGAAGTGAAGTGGCCATAGTACGGCGCCGCCAGCGCATAGTGGCCCCGGCATTCGGCCGAATAGACGGCCTTGCGCTGCGACCGGAGGAGGAGATCGGTCAGGAACCGCTCTTCCGGCTTTCCCTCGATCTGCTTGAGGAGCTTCTGGAACGCGGCGGGCGGGACTTCCTCGAGGTTCCCCTTGAGCTCGTAACCGAACGTCTCGAGCGTCTCGCGCAGGTCGACGAGCTTGTCGGGATCGGGGCGGTCGTGAACCCGGTAGATCGCCGGCTCCTTCGCGAAGAAGAGGTGCTTCGCCACGGCCTCGTTGGCCGCGAGCATGAACTCCTCGATGATCGTGTGCGCGACGTTGCGCGACTCGGGCCGGATGCCGATCACGTATCCCTCGTCGTCGAGCATCACGGCGGCCGACGGCAGGTCGAAGTCGATCGAACCGCGCGCCTCGCGGCGCTTCCGAAGGACCGTCGCGAGCTCGCGCATCACGCGGAAGCTCTTCACGAGCCCCCCGTAATGGCGCTCGTCGTCGGGAGCCGGATGCTCGAGGAGGCGGGCGACCTCGGTGTAGGTCATCCGCGCGGCGCTGCAGATCACCCCTTTCGTGAACACGGTCTGCTTCACGCGCCCGGCCGCGTCGAAATCGATCCCGACCGACAGCGTGAAGCGGTCCACCCGGGGGTTCAGCGAACAGAGGCCGTTCGAGAGCCGCTCCGGGAGCATCGGGACGACCCGGCCGGGAAAGTAGACCGACGTGCCGCGCCAGCGCCCCTCCGCGTCGAGGCGCGTCCCCTCCTCGACGTAATGCGAGACGTCCGCGATGTGAACGCCCAGCCGATAGCCGTCGGCGGTCTTGTCGACCTCGACGGCGTCGTCGAAGTCCTTCGCGGTCTCGCCGTCGATCGTCACGATCGTGTGGTGGCGGAAGTCGTGGCGGCCGGTCAGATCCGCGGGGTCGATCGACTCCGAAAACGCGTTCGCTTCCGCCTCCACCTCGTTCGGGAAGCGGCTCGGGAGGTCGTGCGAGCGGATGACGATCTCGATGTCGACGCCGGGCTCGCCGAGGAAGCCGAGCCGCTCGACGATCTCGCCGCGCGCGATGCGGCGGTCGTCCGGGTAGGACGTGAACTTCGCGACGACGATCTCCGAATCGACCGCGTCTCCCGCGGCGTCCTTCGGCACACGGACCTCGGTCGCCATCCTCGGGTTGTAGGGACGAACGACGGACCGGCCCTCGGCGGCGTCGTACTGCCCCACGATCCGGTCGCGCGCACGCTCGAGGATCTTGATCACCGTGCCGGAGACCCGGTCCGCCATGCGGCGCGGACCGCGCTGCTTCGCGGGCTTCCTCTCCTGCTCCCGGGCGAGGACGAGGTCGCCGTCGAGGGCCCCGCCGAGCCCCCGGCGCGGGATGTAGAGATCCTCGCCGTGGAGCTCGGGGGAGAGGACGAAGCCGAAGCCTTCGGCCCGGATCGAGATCTTCCCGGCGACGAAGCCGGTGTGCTCGATCGCGGAGTACTTCTCGCCCCGGACCCGGGCGACTTTCCCCTGCCGCTCCAGCACGTCGAGGCGCGCGCGGAATGCCTCTTCCTCTTCCTCGGGGACGGCGAGCGCGCCGGCGAGCTGGGCGAACGAGAGCACGCGGCTCCCCTTCTGTCTCAATTTTTCGAGGACTTGCGATTCGGTCGGCAACATCGGCCCGAGTCTACATTGGGGCGCGGCAGCCGACTTTTCCCGGCGTTGCCGCCCTGATAGAATCATCCGCCCTGCGAAAGTGGCGGAACTGGCAGACGCGCAGGTCTCAGAAGCCTGTGGTGAATAACCGTGGGGGTTCAAGTCCCCCCTTTCGCACCAACGATTCTTCCAAATTTCCTCGTTTTTCGCGGCCGCCGCGTTTTCAGCGGTCTGGCACGGACTCTGCAATTCGATCGGTAACGGGCCGAGCCCCGAGAAAAGCGGGACGAGAGAACAAAATGAAAACGGTGGCAACACGGATGATGCAGAGAGACCAGAGAACTTCGGCTGTCGCTCGGCAGAAAGGCTTTTTCGGGTTCGCGGAGTACAGGTGCCGGAACCGGTCGTGTGTCCTTTCCCGCTTCGACCGATTTTCGATGGCGGCGGCGCCGCAGGCGCGATGCCCCGTCTGCGGCGCGCGGGCGGTCCCGGCCGGACGCGAGTCCGCCGAAGCTTCGGCGAACTGACCGCGCGCCCTCAGGCGATCTTCGCGATCGTGCCGATGAGGTCTTCGGGAGCGACGGGCTTTCCGAGGAACGCGACCGCCCCGAAGCGCTTCGCGCTGTTCTCGACGGCCTTCAAGGCCGAGACGACGACGACCGGGATCGAGGCGAGCTCCGGGTCCGCCTGCTGGGCGCGCCGAAACTGCCAGCCGTCCATCTCCGGCATGAGCATGTCGAGGAGGATCACCGACGGGCGCTCCTGCGCGCGGAGATAGGCCATGGCGGCGGCGCCGCTGCCGACCGCGACGACGCGGTGTCCCTGGCCTCGCAGGAGCTCGCCGAAGACTTCGCGGGAATCGGGATCGTCCTCCACCACGAGGACGGTCTTCTTCGGCCGCCGGACCCCTGCATTTCCGACCGGGTTCAGTTCCATTGAGCGTCCCCCAAGCAAATTCGAGGCCAATGACCCGCCGCGGGAAATCGCTTTTCCTTTGAAATCAAGGACTTGTGCGCGCTCTCGATTGACGGCGCCGAACACAAAGGCAAGATTGCGCGCCGCGGGGCGATTCTATTCGAGATCCGACGCCGGAATCGCGAATGCTTTCTCCTTGCGCCCCCGGTCGACGCACAGAAAGCAGGCTTTGTAGATCGGGTCGTAGCCCATCGCGAGCTCGGATTTCGTCACGAAGATCTCGCGCGGCGGCTTGCGGCGGTCGTCCGCGTCGGAAAGACGGATCGTGACGCCGCGCGGCGTCGCGGTCCTCGCGTCGAGGCGCAGACGGTGCGGCGGTTCGTACGTGCACGTGTAGATGGTTTCCTCGCTCATGCCCCCTCGCAGAAGCGGAAGAGCCGCTCGCGGGCCGGCTCCGGCATCTTCGCAAACGACAGGCCGTAGTTGCGGCGCAAGCGCTCGGAGTCGAACGCGGCGCGCCGGACGACCGCGGACGCCGCGATCGGCTCCGGGTCGTCGGCCAGGAAGAACTCGATCTCGATCTCGTCTCCGACGGAAAACTCCTGCTGGACCTCGATCAGGACCCCCGTCCGCGAGACGTTCACGGCGCTTCCGAGATGCGCGGGCGACCCGCTCCCCGCCTTTCGCACGCGCGCGAGGGTCGACGCGTCGCGCCGCCGCGGGACGGAGATCTGCCGGCGGAACGTCTCGAGCATGACGTCGGGCGGAGTCGAAGGGAAGACCACGTCGTTGATGCCGGCGAGGAAGGATTCCGGGAACTCCTCGGCATCCGGGTCGAGGAGGAGGACGATCGCGACCCGGCGCGGCCCGATGATCTCGCGGAACCGGTCGTACAGGGGGAGGCCGTCCTCGCGGAACGGAGAGAGGATGAAGAGGTCGAACTTGCCGGCGCGATCGGGCTCGAAGTCGAGCGCCGAGATCGCCTCCGGGTCGAATCCGCCGGCGCGGAGATCCGGGAGGAGCCTCGCCGCTCCGGGACCGACGAGGGCGACCCGCTTCACGCCCGCGCCTCGCGGCCGGACGGGCGCGGCTCACCGCCACGACGGACGACGATCTCTCCGGACGCGACCCGGCTCTCGTCGCCGTGGATCGAGCCGAAGAATTTCACGATCGGCCCGTACCGGGCGACGAGCGAGACGTCGACCGAGAGCCGTTCCCCCGGGACCGGGAGGCGATCGACCGCGAACCCGTCGATCCCGGCGAGGAACCCCGTGCGGCCGATCTCCGCGTCCCCTCCCTCGAGCAGCAGCGCCGCCTGGGCGATCGCCTCGGCGAGGAGGAAGGGCATCGCCCACGCCTCCCCCGAGCACGCCCGCTGGCCGGCCGAGACGGTCATGGAGACGCGGCCGCGCGAGAACGTCTCATCGCGCGCCTCGAGCACCGTGTCGACGAAACGGAAGGGGTATCGGTGCGGAAGCTCCGGAATCATCGCTCCCGGCTAAGCCGCCGACTTCTCTTTGATGAAACCGGCCAGAGAGTCGACCGACGAAAACGCCTTCACGCCGACTTCCTCGTCGGCGACCTTCACTCCGAATTCCTGCTCGATCCCGAGGACGAGCTCCAGCGCGTCGATGGAGTCGAGGCCGAGCCCCTCCCCGAAGAGCGGCGCCCCGTCCTCGATCGACGCGGGCTCGATGTCCAGCTTCAAACGGCGGACGATCAGATCCTTCACGCGGGTCTTCAGCTCCGTGTCGTTCATGGATTTTCCTTCCCGGGCGAAATTATACGCGATCACGCCGTCGGCCGGTCGCGCCCGCGCTTGCGCGCTGGAACGCGCCGGCCTTCCAGATCGCGGACCTCCTCGCCTCGGTAGCTCGCGCACGGGCGTGCGCGGCGATCGGCGCGTTCGGCGGGCCGGCCGGCCGCTAAGGCGTACCGACGAGCGTACGTCGTGCGGACGGCCGGCCCGACGGACGCGTATAACGGCGCGTATCGCCGCGCTCGCCCACGGAAGATCACGGGACTGTCTATTCCGTTGGTTCAGCCACGAGGCGCGGCGAGACGTGCTGGAAGACGCGTTCGGCGGGCCGGCCGGCCGCTAAGGCGTACCGACGAGCGTACGTCGTGCGGACGGCCGGCCCGACGGACGCGTATAACGGCGCGTATCGCCGCGCCCGCCGGCGTCGATGCGGGAAGAAGCTCGCTCAGTTCAGACCCACCCGAAAGCGCGGCGAGGCGCGAGCCCGGCGGGATGCGGGTCGCCGGCCGGCGCCTAAGGCGTACCGACGAGCGTACGTCGTGGCGACGGCCGGCGGCACGCGCCCGCCCGGCTCGACCTTGTCGCGCCGTAGCCTCGGCGAAGGCGGATGCATCGCCGCGCTGGCTACATCAAAAGGCCGCCGTCGACCTGCCATATCTGCCCGGAGACATACGACGCCTCGGGCGACGCGAGGAACGCGACGACGGCGGCGACCTCTTCGGGCGATCCGTAGCGCTTCGCGGGGATCAGCTTCAGGTAGTCGGCGAGGATCTCCGGCGAGAGGTCGCGAATCATGTCGGTCTCGATGATCCCCGGAGCGACGGCGTTGACGGTGATGTTCCGGCCGCCGACCTCGCGCGCGAGCGACTTCGTGAAGGACATCACTCCGCCCTTGGCGGCGGAGTAGTTCGTCTGCCCCATCTGGCCGGAGATGCCGCTGTCGGAGACGATGTTGACGATCCGCCCCCAGTTCTTGTGCATCATCTTCCGGACGAACGCCTTGCACATCCGGTACGTGCCTTTCAGCGACGTCTCGACGACGCGGTCCCAGTCCTCCTCGCGCATGAAAGCGAAGAGCACGTCCTTGATGATCCCCGCGTTGTTGACGAGGATGTCGCAGCCGCCCCAGTCGCGCTCCACGCGCGCGGCGAGCTCGGCGACCTCCTCGTTCTTCGTGACGTCTCCGGGAAGCGAGAATGCCTCCCCCCGCTGCGCGGCGATCTCCGCCACGACCTGATCGGCGTTCTCGAAGTCGTCCTTGCAGGTGATCACGACGCGTGCGCCGTCGCGCGCGAGGCGCCGCGCGATCGCGGCGCCGATCCCGCGGGAGCCTCCGGATACGACGGCCGTCTTGGTCGGCATAGGCCGAATTTAGCAGTCTTTCGGCTCGCGCGAACCCGCCGGCCTACTTCGCCTCTCTCTCGCGCGCGATCCCTTCGATCGCGGCGAGGGTTCCCGCGGGGCGGCAGCGGCCCTCGCGGACGATCCAGCGGAGCATCCGGGAGAGGGTTTCCCCGGGCCCGACCTCCAGGAAGTCGCGGTGGCCGTCGGCGAACATCCTCTCGACCGTCTCCTTCCAGCGCGAAGGGAGCGCGATCTGGCGCGCGAGGAGATCGGCGACGTCCTCCGCGGCCTCGATCCGCGCCGCGCGGTGCCCCGCGTACAGCGGGACCCGCGGCGCCGCGATCGACGCGCAGCCGGCGACGACGGTCCGCACGGCGTCGGCGACCGGCTCCATCAGCGGGCTGTGGATCGGCCAGGTCATCGGAAGCCGGATCACCTTGAGCGCGCGCGGCGAGAGCTCCGCGAGCGCCCGGTCGATGCCCCGGCCGGAGCCGGTGAGGACGAGCTGCGTCGCGGCGTTGACGTTGCCGATCCAGACCGGATCGCCGGCCGCACGAAGCGCCGCGCAGACCTCTTCGGCCGCGGGGACGCCGACGCCGATCACCGCTCCCATCGCGCCGCCGATCCCCAGGCGCTCGACGGTCTCCGTGACCGCGAGCAGCACGTCGAGCGCGTCGTCGAACGAGACGGCCCCGGCCGCGACGAGCGCCGCGTAGTTGCCGAGCGAATACCCCGCGATCGCGTCGGGCGCGACGCCGCGTCGCGCGAGCTCGTCGGCCGCGAGCACCGAAACGAGGAACACGCCCGGCTGCGCCGCCCGGTTCTCGCCGATTTCGGCCGGGTCCGAGAGCGCCCGGCCGAGGTCGAACCCGATGCGCCCGGAGGCGCGCGCGAGGAGCGCCCGCGCCTGCGCGGATGCCGCGAGGAGGTCGGCTCCCATCCCGGCGTGCTCCGAGAGCTGCCCCGAGAAGAGCCAGGCGCTCACAGGAGGTCTCCGAACGGCACGAGCGGCCGCGACGCGAGCAGCCGGTCGAGGCGGCCGGACAGCCTCCGCCGGTGCGCGCAACGCGTGAGCCGCAGGAGGGCCGAAGAGCCGGGAAGCGGCGGCGGCTCCGGGTCGAGCTCCCAGGGGTGGAACGTGAAGACCGCGGGGGCGCCTTCCTCCCGGAAACGGTCGGCCTGGGCCATCAGCCGGCTCCACCGGAGTTGGCGAAACGCCCACCCGCCGCCGAAATGGACCGTCTGGCCCCATCCGCGCCCCGTGAGCGGGGGGAACTCGAGGATCTTCCCGCTCCGGGTCTCGACGACGACCGGTCCCGCGGGATTGCCGGGCCGGCCGAGGAGCGGGATCCGCGTGACGGAAGCGTCGTACCGAAATCCGGCCTCCGCGATCGCCGCGAGCGACGGATCGTCGATGCCGCGCACGGACCATTCCGGCGCGCGGAAACCCGCGATCGCCGCTCCCGCGAGGTCCTCGAGGAGCGCGCG
>DATFVB010000177.1 GCA_035260525.1 Thermoanaerobaculia bacterium | reverse complement strand
CCGCGAGAGGGACCGGACCGGCGGAATCACGCTGCTGAGCGCGGCGAAGCATCCGCCGTACGACCGCCCGCCGCTGTCGAAGAAGCTCTGGACGGGCGCGCCGCTCGATTCGATCTGGCGAAAGACCGAAGACGCCGGCGTCGACCTGCGGCTGGAAACGCGGGCGCTGAGCGGCGATCCGGCCGCGAGAACCGTCGCCGACAGCCGCGGCGACGTTCACGCCTACGAAAAGCTGCTCCTGGCGACGGGCGGCTCGCCCCGGCGCCTGCCTTTCCCGGATGACGGGGTGATCTACTTCCGCACGCTCGACGACTACGAGCGCGTGCGTTCCCTGGCCGACCGGAAGGCGGAATTCGTCGTGATCGGCGGCGGATTCATCGGATCGGAGATCGCCGCGGCGCTCGCCGTCAACGGGTGCCGGGTCAGCATGGTCTTCCCGGAAGCCGGGATCGGCGCGCGCATCTATCCGCCCGGCCTGTCCCGGTTCCTGAACGCCTATTACGGGGAGAAGGGCGTCACGCTCCTGCCGGAAGAGAACGTCGTGAGCATCGAAAAGATCGGAGAAAGGCGCGCAGTCAGAACCGGAAGCGGGAAGATCCTGTCCGCGGATGCCGTGATCGCGGGCATCGGCATCGTGCCGGAGACCGGACTGGCCGACTCCCTCGGTCTCGCGGTGGACAACGGCATCGTGGTCGACGAGCTCCTCCGCACGACGCGCCCCGACGTCTATGCCGCCGGCGACGTGGCCAATTTCTACAGCCCGGCGCTCGGTGTGCGCCGGCGGGTGGAGCACGAGGACAACGCGAACGTCATGGGCGCGATGGCCGGGCGCAACATGGCGGGGGGATCGGAAAAATACGAGCACCTGCCGTTCTTCTACTCCGACCTCTTCGACCTCGGCTACGAAGCCGTGGGCGAATTCGGCGCCCGGATGGACGTCGTCGAAGACTGGAAGGAGCCGTTCCGGAAAGGCGTCGTGTATTACCTCCAGAACCGGAGAGTGCGTGGGGTGCTGCTCTGGAATACATGGGGCCAGGTCGACGCGGCCCGGCAGCTGATCGGCGCGGCGCAGGAGACGAACCGGCAGGCGCTCGAGGGCAGAATTTCGGACTGACGGCGTTCGAGGCGAGTCTTCCGATGATTGCGCCCGGCTCGTCGTGCGAGAAGGCGACCGAGGAAGAGAGCGGCGGCGGAGGATTCCGCGTGGTGTTCACCCGGCTGCCGCCGGATTGAGGATTTCGTCGCTTCCGATCGACGAGTTCCGCGTGGCCCGCATTCGATTCGCGCCGAGTCAAGCGGCTCTGCCGCTTCAACTCGGCGCGCCCCACCTTGGAGCCCGGAACAGAATTCGGTAGAGTCGGATTCGGCCGCCCCGAGCTCGCGGGACGGCCAGGCGAAGGGGGAGCGACGGGAGTCGAAAGGCCGACCGCGACTCGGGGCTCGGATGTCCGCCACGCGACGCTGTGGGGGCTCGCCGCGGCGCTCCTCGTCCTCGCGGGAATCTACTTCGGCAGCCGGCGCCTCAAGGATTTCGACCCGGCGCTCGTCTCCTATGCCGGCGCGACGGTCTTCTGCGCGTTCGGCCTCGGGTACCGGTACTCGATGTGGCTTCGCCGGCCGCCGACGCGGCTCTTCTGGTTCCGCGGATGGCAGCTCTTCCTCGACCCGCGGCGGCTGCCGAACAATGCGGCCCGCTTCGTCGCGCTTTTCTGGAACAACATCCTCGCGCAGAGCTTCATCCGGCGGCGGTCGCGCGTCCGCTGGGCGGCGCACTGGCTGATCTTCTGGGGGTGCATCCTCGCCGCCGCGGTCACGTTCCCGCTTTCCTTCGGATGGATCCGGTTCGAGACGGCCCGCGACTCGCAGAGCCTCTACCAGGCGTACGTCTTCGGCGTCCACGTCTTCTCGTTTCCGCTGGCGAGCCCGTTGGCGCCCCTCGTCTTCGACGTCCTCGACATCTCCTCCTTCCTCGTGCTCGGCGGCATCTTCTTCGCGCTCTGGCGGCGCGGCCGCGACCGCGGCGCGTTCGCGGTGCAGCAATTCTCCAGCGACCTCCTTCCGCTCCTCCTCCTCTTCGCGGTGTCGGTCACGGGGCTCTTCCTCACCGCCTCGACGCACTTCATGCGGGGGTTCCACTACGTGTTCCTCTCGCAGATCCACGCGGTGACCGTGATCTTCACGCTCCTGTACCTCCCGTTCGGAAAGTTCTTCCACATCTTCCAGCGGCCCGCGCAGCTCGGGGTCGCGTACTACAAGAAGGTCGGCGCCGCGGAGGCGGTCGCTCGCTGCGCCGTGTGCGCCGAGCCGTTCGCGTCGGTGATGCACCGCGAGGACCTGAAGGCGGTCGAGGCCGCGCTCGGAATCCGGTACGCGCTCGACTCCGGCGGCCATTATCAGGACGTCTGCCCCTCCTGCCGCCGCAAGGCCCTGGGAGTCGCGCAGGGCGCGCTCTGGCCCGCCGGGAACCGGGAGGTCTGACATGGCGAAGCTCCCCGCATCGATCCCCGAAATCGTCGACCGCTTCGGTCCCCACATGAAGGGAGTGCCCGCCGGCGGCTGGACGCCGATCGGCGAGCCGGACCGGTTCGTCAAGACCCACTGCTGCTTCTGCGGACAGCAGTGCGGCATCCAGCTGAAGGTCAAGGGCAACCGGGTCGTCGGCTTCGAGCCGTGGGAGGATTTTCCGTTCAACGCCGGGAAGCTCTGCCCGAAGGGAGTCAAGCGCTACATGCAGGACGAGCACCCCGACCGGCTGAAGACGCCGCTCGAGCGGACCGACGGCGCGGGATTCCGCCCGATCGCCTGGGAGACCGCCCTCGACCGCACGGCGGGAGAGATTCGCCGCATCCAGGAGCGGTACGGAAACGACGCGTTCGCGATCCTGACGGGGGCCTCGTTGACCAACGAGAAGGCGTACCTGATGGGGAAGTTCGCGCGCGTCGCGGTGCGGACGGCCAACATCGACTACAACGGCCGGCTGTGCATGGTGTCGGCCGGCGCGGCCTCGAAGAAGGTCTTCGGGATCGACCGCAGCGCGAACCCCTGGAGCGACATCCCGAAGGCGAAGGCGATCCTCGTCGCGGGCGCCAACGTCGCCGACTGCGCTCCGATCACGACCGACTACCTGTGGCAGGCGCGGGAGAACGGGGCGAAGATCATCGTCCTCGACCCGCGGATGACCCCGATCGCGCGCACGGTCGACCTCTTCATCCCGGTCCGCTCCGGCGGCGACATCGGCGTCTTCAACGGGATGCTTCACGTGATGATCGAGCGGGGATGGGTCGACCGGAAGTTCATCGAAGAGCACACGACGGGGTTCGACCGCGTCGAGGAGGCGGTCCGCAAGTACACGCCCGAGTACGCCGGGAAGATCGCGGGCGTCCCGCCGTCGATGATCGTCAAGGCGGCCGAGATCTGGGGGCCGGCCGAAACGAGCTTCCTTCTCCACGCGCGCGGCATCGAGCACCATTCCAAGGGCGTCGACAACTGCATGGCGGCGATCAACCTCGTCGTGGCGACCGGACGGATCGGCCGCGAGGGGTGCGGGTACGCGATGATCACGGGACAGGGCAACGGCCAGGGGGCGCGGGAGCAGGGGCAGAAATGCGACCAGCTCCCGGGAGCGCGCGACGTCGAGAACCCCGAGCACCGCCGCTACATCGCGGGAGTCTGGAATGTCCCGGAGGAGACGATCCCGCACAAGGGGCTCTCGGCGGTGCCGCTCCTCGAGGCGATCCACGCCGGGCAGATCCGCGGGCTGCTCCTCATCTGCTTCAACCCCATGGTGTCGCTCCCCGACCAGAACTTCATCCGCGAGGCGCTCGAGAAGCTCGAGCACTTCGCGGTGATCGACTTCTTCCTCTCGGAGACCGCCCGCTACGCCGACGTCGTCTTCCCCGGCTCGCTCATGGAGGAGGACGAAGGGACGACGACGAACGTCGAGGGGCGCGTGATCCACCACAAGAAGGCGGTCGATCCTCCCGCGGGAGCGCGGGAAGACTGGAGGATCGTCTGCGATCTCGCGGCGCGGCTCGGTTCGGGGGAGAAGTTCGCCTACGGGTCGCCGCGGGAGATCTTCGAGGAGCTCCGGATGGCGTCGAAGGGAGGTGTGGCGGACTACTTCGGGATCACCTGGGAAAAGATCGACGCGCAGAAGGGGGTCTTCTGGCCCTGCCCGTCGCTCGACCACCCCGGCACGCCGCGGCTGTACGAGGGAGCGCGGTTCGGCCATCCGGACGGGAAGGCGCATTTCCAGCCGGTCGAATGGCGCCCCGCCGCGGAGGAGCCGGACGACGAATACCCGGTGATCCTGACGACGGGCCGCGTCGTCTCGCAGTACCTCTCGGGCACCCAGACGCGCCGGATCGCGGGGCTCATGGCGCAGGAGCCGGAGCCCTTCTGCGAGATCCACCCGAAGCTCGCCGAGCGGTACGGGATCGAGGAGGGCGGGTTCGTGAAGGTCGAGAGCCGCCGCGGCTCCACCGTCGTCCGCTCGCGCATCGTCCGGACGATCCGGCCCGACACGGTTTTCATCCCGTACCACTGGCCGCTCGCGCGCGCCGCGAACAACTGCACGATCCGGGCGATCGACCCGGTCTCGAACATCCCGGAGTACAAGATCTGCGCGGTCCGCATCTCTCCGGCGCCTCGCCCCGACGACGCGATCGCGAGGCTGTCGCCCGAGGCCGGGGGCGTGGCGTGAGCGAGCTCGCCTTCTTCATCGACTATTCGCGCTGCATCGGGTGCCGCGCGTGCGTTCAGGCGTGCGAGGAGTGCGACACGCACCGCGGCGTCTCGATGATCCACGTCGAGACGATCCGCCGCGCCGACACGGTGCAGACCACGCCCCAGGTGTGCATGCACTGCGAGGACCCGATCTGCGCGCGGGTCTGCCCGGCCGACGCGATCAAGCAGACGCCCGACGGCGTCACGCAGTCGGCCCTGAAGCCGCGCTGCATCGGGTGCAGCAACTGCGTGCTCGCCTGCCCGTTCGGCGTGCCGAAGTACTTCGGCGCGATCGACCAGATGATGAAGTGCGACTACTGCTACGACCGCACGAGCACCGGGAAGCGCCCGATGTGCGCGACGGTCTGTCCCTCGCAGGCGCTCGCGTTCACGACGCGCGAGGAGATCGAGGGCAAGCGCCAGGGGAAGGCGATCAACCTCTGGAGGTTCGGCAACGAGATCGTGCGCACGAAGGTCGCGGTGATCGTCCCGGCGGGCGTCTCCGAGGTCCGGATCGGCGCCGCGGCGCTGTCGGGCACGGAACGTCCGGGTCCCGCGAGCGACGACGTGGCGGCGCTTCTCGGGGAGGCGTGAGATGAAGGAGCGCGAAGAGGCGCGCCCGCGCTGGCGCGAGGATTTCCCGATCGCCTGGGAGCAGGACCACTACGTCACCCGGCGCGAGCTCGCGAAGTTCCTGACCCTCGGCTCGGCGCTGCTCGCCGGGGCGAGCGCGCTGATCGCGCTCGCGGGCCGGCTCTGGAAGCCGCGCCCGCGCCGCCGCGTCCGGATCGCTTCCGCGTCGGCCGTCCCGCCGGGCGGATCGCTCCTCTTCCGGTACCCGACCGACGAAGACCCCTGCATCCTCGTGCGCTCTCCCGACGGGAGCTTCGAGGCGTATTCGCAGGTCTGCACCCACCTCTCCTGCGCCGTCGTCTACCGTCCGGAGGACCGGACCCTCGCCTGCCCCTGCCACAAGGGGGTCTTCACGTGCAGCGAAGGGCGGCCGATCGCGGGCCCGCCGACCCGGCGGCTCCCGCGCATCGTCCTCGACGTCCGCGGAGACGACCTCTTCGCGACCGGGGTCGAGCTCTGATGAAGGGGCGCTGAATGGAGACCCGCAAGCAGGGGACGACGCTCTTCACCGCGATCGCGGTGCTGATCGGCATGCTCGTCGTGATGCAGCTCTGGCTCGTCGCGGCGGCGCTCGAGGCGTTCCTCTCGGGCAACCGCGGCGTGCTTGTTCCGGCCGCGGTCGCGTCCTTCCTGGTCCTCGCCGTCAACGCGGGCCTCCTCCTCTACATCGTCCGCTTCGACGAGCGGATCCGCCGACTCGAGGAGCCGCCGGTTGACTGAGCGGCGGCCGCCGCTCTCACTGCTCGAGCCCGAGGTCGTCCGCGGGCTCGTCGGCCGGCTGCGCATCCAGGGCCTCCTGCGGCGCTTCCCGGAGCGCAACGTCTGGGCGGCGTTCATGTTCGTCAACGGCTTCATCACGATCGCGATCCTCGCGGCGCTCGCGATGGTTTCGCACACGCCCTTCGTCTTCCCGTCGCTCGGTCCCACCGCGTTCCTCTTCTTCTTCACGCCGACGCTCCCGACGGCCTCTCCGAGGCACTCGATCTACGGGCACGCGATCGGGATCGTCTGCGGGTACGGGGCGCTGCTGGCGACGGGACTCGAGCATGCCCCGCCGGCGATCGTCACGGGAGTCGACTCGCGGCGGGTGCTCGCGGCGGCGCTGTCGCTCGCCGCGACGGGGGCGCTCATGATCCTGTTCAAGGCGGCGCACCCGCCGGCCGGCGCGACGACCCTCATCATCTCGCTCGGGATCGTGACGAAGCCGTTCTATCTGCTCGTCATCGAGATCGCGGTCGCCCTGCTCACCCTCCAGGCGATCGCGATCAACCGGCTCGCGGGGATCGACTATCCCCTCTGGTCGAGCCGCGCCGGGGCCGTCTCTCCTCCCGCGCGCTGACCGGCGGGAGGGGGCTCAGACCTTCCGGACCGGCTCGCGCTCGGCGACGGCGCTCGCCGCGAGGTACTCGCGGTTGAGCCGCGCGATCACGTCGAGGCGGATTCCCTTCGGGCAGACCGCCTCGCACTCGCCGTGGTTCGAACAGCTCCCGAATCCCTCGACGTCCATCGCGTCGACCATGCGCAGCGCCCGCAGCCGGCGCTCCGGGTGTCCCTGGGGCAGGAGGGCGAGATGAGCGACCTTCGCCGACGTGAAGAGCATCGCGGAACCGTTCGGGCACGCCGCCACGCACGCGCCGCAGCCGATGCACGCCGCCGCGTCCATCGCCATGTCGGCGCTCTTCTTGTCGACGAGGATCGCGTTCGCCTCGGGCGCGCTCCCCGTGCGCGCCGCGATGAACCCGCCCGCCTGCATGATCCGGTCGAGCGCGCCGCGGTCGACGACGAGGTCCTTGACGACGGGAAACGCTCGGGAGCGGAACGGCTCGACGACCACCGTGTCGCCGTCGCGGAAGTGGCGGAGGAAGAGCTGGCACGCGGTCGTCAGCTTGAGGGGACCGTGCGCGATGCCGCCGATCATGAATCCGCAGGTCCCGCAGATCCCCTCCCGGCAGTCGTTGTCGAATGCGACCGGGCGCTCGCCCTGGTGGAGGAGCTTCTCGTTCAAGACGTCGAGCATCTCGAGGAAGGACATGTCGGGCTCGAGCTTGTCGAGCGGGTAGGCGGCGAGCGCTCCCTTGTCCCGGGGGCCGTTCTGGCGCCAGATCCTCAGGTTCAGCTTCATTTGTAGCTCCGCTGCGCGAGGTGGACGTATTCGAACTGGAGCGGCTCCTCGTGGAGGACCGGCTCTCCACCGACCCCGGAGAACTCCCAGGCCGCCACCTTGCAGAACCGTTCGTCGTTCCGGAGGGCCTCGCCCTCCGGCGTCTGATGCTCTTCCCGGAAGTGCGCGCCGCACGATTCGTCGCGCCACAGCGCGTCCTTGACGAGGAGCTCGGCGAATTCCATGAAGTCCGCGACGCGGCCCGCCTTCTCGAGCGACTGGTTGAACGCCTCGCCCTCCTGCGACACGCGGACGTTCCTCGAGAAGTCCTCGCGGATCTCGGGGATCTTCGCGAGCGCCTCCTCGAGCCCCTTGCGGTTGCGCGCCATGCCGCACCGGTTCCAGAGGAGGTCGCCGAGCTCTCGGTGGAAGGAATCGACGCTTCGGGTGCCGCCCGCGGAAAGGAGCCGGTGCATGCGGTCGCGCGCCTCGTTCTCCGCGGCGCGGAACGCCGCGTGGTCGGCCGGCAGCCGGTCCTTCGGGGAGACGCGCGCGAGATAGTCGCCGATCGTGTAGGGGAGGATGAAATAGCCGTCGGCGAGCCCCTGCATCAGGGCGCTCGCGCCCAGCCGGTTCGCGCCGTGGTCGGAGAAGTTCGCCTCGCCGATCACGTGGAGGCCGGGGAGGTTGCTCATCAGGTTGTAGTCGACCCAGAGCCCGCCCATCGCGTAGTGGATCGCGGGGTAGATGCGCATCGGGCGGGCGTACGGGTCTTCGCCGGTGATCCGGTCGTACATCTCGAACAGGTTCCCGTAGCGCTCGCGGATGACCCCGACGCCGAGGCGGCCGATCGCCTCCGCGAAGTCCAGATACACGCCGCGGCCGCCCGGCCCGACGCCCCGTCCCTCGTCGCAGACCTCCTTGGAGTTGCGCGAGGCGACGTCGCGCGGCACGAGGTTGCCGAACGCCGGGTACTTGCGCTCGAGGTAGTAGTCCCGCTCGGCCTCCGGAATGTCGCGCGGCGCGCGCGTGTCGCCCGCCTTCTTCGGCACCCAGATCCGGCCGTCGTTCCGGAGCGATTCGCTCATGAGCGTCAGTTTCGACTGGTGATCGCCCGTGACCGGGATGCAGGTCGGGTGGATCTGCGTGAAGCAGGGATTGGCGAAGTACGCGCCGCGCCGGTGCGCCCGCCACGCCGCCGTCACGTTGCACCCCTTCGCGTTGGTCGAGAGATAGAAGACGTTCCCGTAGCCGCCGGTGCCCAGGACGACCGCGTCCGCCGTCCGCGAGAAGATCTCGCCCGTCGCGAGGTCGCGCACGACGATGCCGCGCGCGCGTCCCCCCTCCACGACCAG
>DATFVB010000176.1 GCA_035260525.1 Thermoanaerobaculia bacterium | reverse complement strand
CCGCCCGGCTCGGCGGCACGCTCGAGCACGACGACGTCCGATCCGCGCCGCACGAGGCCATGCGCGCAGACGAGTCCCGAGAGCCCGCCGCCGACGACGACGGTCTCGATCGCGCTCACCGGGAGGAGGCCTCCCGCGCGTCGATCACCGCCACGGCCCCTCCTGCGCGGCGATCACCGCCACGACTCCTCCCGCGCGTCGATCACCGCCACAACTCCTCCCGCGCGTCGATCATCGACGCCAGCGCCTCGAGAAACGCCGGGTGCGCGTTCAGTCCGGGCGTCCGGCGGAAGCACGCGATGCCCGCCGCCGCCGCCGCGCGGGCGAAAAGCTGGTCGATCTCGTAGAGCGTCTCGATGTGGTCCGTCACGAAGGCGATCGGGACGACGAGGACCTGCTTCTCCCCCTTCCGCCCGAGCTCCCCGAGCACCTCGATCGTCTGCGGCCCGAGCCATTCGACGGGGCCGAGCTTCGACTGGTAGGCGAGCCCGGTGCGGCTCCCCGGGTCGAGCGCCGAGCCGATCGCCGCGACGGTCTGTCCGATCTCTCGCTCGTACGGGTCGTTCGCCTCGGTCACGAGCTTCTTCGGAATCGAGTGCGCGGAGAACAGGATGAAGGTCGCCGCCGGAGACGGGTCCGGAAACCGCGCGAGCTCGCGGCGAATCAGGACGGCGTGCGATTCGACGAACCCCGGATCCGCCGGGAAGGAGCCCGCTTCGATGAGCGCCGCCCCGGGCGCGAACCGCCGCACCGCCTCTCGCGACCGGTCGAGGGCCCCCTTGGTCGTCGTCAGCGAGTACTGCGGGTAGAGCGGGAAGGCGAGGAAACGCCGGCACCCGGCGGCGGACAGGTCCCGCACGACGTCCTCGACGAGCGGCCGCGAGCACGTCATGGCCGTCCGGACGACGACGTCGCGCCCCCGCCCGCGGAGAATCGCCTCGACCCCCGCCGACTGCTCGTCGGTGAGCCGGCGGATCGGCGAACCGCCGCCGATCGCGACGTACATCCGCTTCGACGTGCCGGCGCGGGTGACCGCAATCGACGCGGCGATCGCCTTCCTCAGGATCCCCGAACGAACGCGGATCACCTCCGGATCGGCGAAGAGCCGGTACAGGAAACCCCGCACGTCGGCGAGCGTTTCCGGCCCGCCCAGCTGGAGGAAAAGGACGGCACGGTCCGTCATGCCTTCTGGGAAAATTCGAAATTCGAAGATCGAAACTCGAAACAAATCCGAAATGCGAAGCACGAAATTCGGAAACGGCTCCGGCTCGACGGTGTCAGGGGTTCCGACGCCTCGGTCCGCTCGTCGGAGCACCGCCGCGTGGCGGGATCCTCGTCGGGCCGGACGGACACTGCGCTGACGCCCGGCCGGTCGGGTTTCGATCCTTTGAACATTCGAGATTCGAGTTTGTTTCGGGTTTCGTGCTTCGAATTTCGAATTTCTCTCCTCACAGCGTTCTCGAGAACATCGGCTTCGCCGACGCGGCGGCCAGATAGGCGTCGAAGGGCATCGCGAGGTTCCGAAGGAAGATGCGGCCGAGCTGCGTCGCGCGGATCTCGCGGCCGGAGATCTCGACGAGGCCGTCCTCCCGGCATTCTTCGAGCTTCTCGAGCGCGTCGGCGAAGGTCTCGTCGAAGGAGATCCCGAACTGCTCTTCGACCTCGTTCTTCACGATCACGCCGTGACAGAGGAGGTTCTGGATCACGATCCTCCGCATCCGGTCGTCGGCCGAGAGCCGGAACCCTCGCATCGTCGCCGGGCCCCCTTTCTCCATCGCCGCGCGGTAGCGGGCGAGGTCGCGCTCGTTCTGCACGTACGCGTCGGCGATCCCGCCGATCGAGCTCATGCCGAGGCCGAAGAGGTCGGTCCCCGCCTTCGTCGTGTATCCCTGGAAATTCCGCCAGAGGCTCCGGTCGCGGCGGGCGCGAGCGAGCTCGTCGTCGGGCCGGGCGAAATGGTCCATCCCGATGTACTCGTAGCCCGATTCCGTGAACCGCGCGAGCGCGGTCCGGAAGATCTCGAACTTCTCGCGCTCGCTCGGGAGCTTCGGCTCGTTGACCCGCTGATGCTTCTTCATCCACGGCACGTGCGCGTACGAATAGACGGCCAGCCGGTCGGGGCCGATCGAGAGGATCTTGTCGATCGTTCGGCGGAACGACTCCGGCGTCTGGAACGGCAGCCCGAAGATCAGGTCCATGTTGATGCTCGAGAATCCGAGCGAGCGCGCGGCTTGCACGAGATCGCGCGTCGCCTCGTAGGGCTGGATGCGGTTGACCGTCTCCTGCACCTTCGGATCGAAGTCCTGGACGCCCATCGAGAGACGGTTGAATCCGCCGCGGCGGAGGACCTCCAGATGCGCCGGGGTCGTCACCCGGGGGTCGATCTCGACGCCGAGCTCGGCGTCGGGGCCGAACGTGAACGAGGAATGGAGCGCGTCCGCGAGGCGTCCGAGCCGCTCGGGGTCGAAGTAGGTCGGTGTCCCTCCGCCGTAGTGGAGCTGGACGACGGGACGCGAGCGGTCGACGCGCTCCGAGAGCCAGGCGATCTCCTTCAGGAGCAGATCGAGATAGCCCTCCTCGGTGCGGTGGTTCTTCCCGGTGATGACGACCGTGCAGCCGCAGAAAAAGCAGAGCTTCTCGCAGAACGGAAGGTGCAGGTAGAGCGAAAGAGGCGAAGGCGACGGCGCGGCGTTCGACTCGGCGATCAGCTTCTCGTAGTCGGCCGGCCCGAAGTCGTCGCGCCAGGAGGGCGCGGGCGGGTAGGAGGTGTACCGCGGGCCCGCCACGTTGTACTTGTGCAGGAGCTCGTAAGAGACGTCGTTCATGGTTTCCCCCGCACCGCTTCGTAGTACGCGGCGACGGATTCGATCGGAGTCTCCGGCAGAATGCCGTGCCCGAGGTTGACGATATGCCCGAGGCCCCCGGTCTCCGCCATGATCTGCGTCACCCGGTTCGCGACCGACTCGGGCGTGCCGAAAAGCAGCGCGGGATCGAGGTTTCCCTGGAGGACGCGGCCGGGAACGCGGCGCCGGGCGTCCGAAAGCGAGCAGCGCCAGTCGATCGACAGGACGTGCGCTCCGGTTTCCGCGGCCGCATCGAGGATCCCGGCGATCCCGTTGACGAAATAGATCACGGGTTTGCCGAACCGCTCGAGCTTCGCGACGGCGTCGCGGACGTACGGCAGCGCGAACTCGCGGTACTCGGCCGGGGAGAGCTCCCCCGCCCACGTGTCGAAGAGCTGCACGGCGTCGGCTCCCGCTTCGAGCTGCGCGGCGAGGTATCCGGCGACCATGCCGGAGAGCTTCGTCAGGAGGGCGCGCAGCGCGTGCGGCTCGCGCGTGATCATCCGCTTGATCGCCGTGAAGTTCTTCGAGCCGCCTCCCTCGACGAGATACGACGCGAGCGTCCAGGGAGCGCCCGCGAAGCCGAGCAGCGCGGCGGAATCGCCGAGCGACTTCCGAAGCGATCGCAGGATGTCCATCACGAACCGGGTCTCCCCCTCCGGGTCGAACCCGTGGAGGGCGGCCACGTCGGCGCCGGTCCGCACCGGGCGGCCGAGGCGCGGCCCGCCGTCGTCGATCTCGACCGGCGCCCCCATCGCGCGGATCGGGACGAGGATGTCGGAGAAGAGAATGACGGCGTCGGGCCGGAACCGCCGGAACGGCTGGAGCGAGACCTCGACCGCCGCGTCGACGTCCTCGCACAGCCCGAAAAACGAGAGTTTCTCGCGGATCTTCCGGTATTCCGGCAGATATCGGCCGGCCTGTCGCATCATCCACGCGGGAGGCCGGTCCACGGGACGGCCGCGAGCGGCGTCGAGGAATCGCTGGCGGGACGTCGGCTCGGGCATCGTCGCGATTCTATGCTTCCGGTCGCCGCCGGAATGATCCGTTTGCACCATTTGCTCCCTTCCGTTCCCCGCTACAATCGATTCCGTGATGAGCGCCGCCCTGGTCGGAGTCCTCGCCCTCCTTCTCTACGGAGCGGCCGAGGGCTTCTCGATCGTCTCTCTCCGGAAAAACTCCGACTCGCTCGCCCGTTGGACTACGGTTTTCCTGGTCTCCGGCCTGGTCGTCCACTTCGTGGCGCTCCAGATTCGGGCGCGGAGGATCCACTCGGTTCCGTATCGCGACCTCTCCGATTCGATGTCGTTCTTCGCGTGGATGATCGCCCTCGCCTACGTCATTCTCTTCTTCCGCCATCGCGAGCGCTCGACCGGCCCGTTCCTGATTCCGCTCGTCCTCCTCTTCCTGGCGATCTCGCTCCTGACGCGTCCGGCCACCCTTCCGGCCCGCAAGGAGCTGTCGGGCTCCCTCTTCGCCTTCCACGTGACGATGGCGATCCTCGGCTACGCCGCCCTTTCGCTGTCGTTCGTCCTCGCGTTGCTCTATCTCATCCAGAACCGGCAGCTCCGCCAGCGGCGCACCGGGCTCCTCTTCTCGCGCCTTCCGGCGCTCGACGTGCTCGACCGGATGGAGCACACCGCGGTTGCCGTCGGGTTCTCCGCGCTCGCCGTCTCGGCGACGCTCGGGATGATTTGGGCGAAGAAGAACTGGGGCACGGTCTGGGACGCGAAGCTCGGCGCCACCCTCCTCGTCCTCGTCGTGTACGCGGTCGCCCTCTTCTCGGCGCCGCTGGGGCTGAAGGGGAAAAGGACGGCGTTCGTCTCGATCGTCGGGTTCTCGCTGGTGCTCTTCTCTTACACCATCGTGAACCTCTTCGTCAGCAAAGGGCACGTGTTCCGATGATCGCACCGATGGAATCGGCCCTCGTCCTCGTCGGATGGGACTTCCGCCGCACGCCGCTCTCCGTCCGGGAGCGGCTCGCATTCACTCCCGACGGCATCCGGGACGCGCTCGGAGACATCACGCGGCGGGGCGTCCTCTCCGAAGGCGTCATCGTCTCGACCTGCAACCGCAGCGAGATCTACGGCGTCGGCACCTCGGCCGACGTCGAGGAAGCGGTGACGGAGTTCGTCGCGGGCTTCCACCGCCTGCCCAAGCCCGACATCCTCGGGAGCCGCTACGGGCTCTCAGGGCCGGACGCCGTGCGCCACCTGTTCCGCGTCGCGGCGGGGCTCGAGTCGCTCGTCCTCGGCGAGGACCAGATCCTCGCCCAGGTCCGGGAAGCCCTCCGCGTCGCGTCCGCGGCCGGCGCCACGCGCTCCGTCCTTCACCGCCTTTTCCAGCAGGCCTGCGCCGCCGGAAAGCGCGTCCGCTCCGAGACGGGCGTCGGGACGCGCGCCACGTCGATTCCGGGAGTCGCCCTCGAGCTCGCGCGCAAGGTCTACGAAGACATCGACAAGCGGTCGTTCCTCATCGTCGGCGCCGGCGACATCGCCGCGATCTTCTACGACCTGCTGATCAGCCGCGGGGCGCGGTCGATCGATGTCGTGAACCGGACGTTCGACCGGGCGCAGGCGCTGACGGCCCGCGGCGGCACGCCGCGCCGCTGGGAAGAGCTCGGAGCCCGCCTTCCGCACGCGGACGTCGTCGTGTGCGCGACGGCGAGCCCTCGCCCGCTCTTCGGCGCGGCCGAGGCGTCGGCCGCGCTCTCGGCGCGGCGAGGCCGGCCGGTCCTCTTCCTCGACCTCGGCGTGCCGCGCAACATCGGCGAGGACGTCGCATCGGTCGAGAACGCGTTCCTCTACGCCGTCGACGACCTGAAGGAGATGGCCGCGCGCAACCTCGCCGGCCGCGAGAAGGACATTCCGCGCGCCGAAGGGATCGTCGAGGAGGAGATGTCCGACTTCCTCTCCTGGTACGGGTCGCTCGCCGTCGTGCCGACCGTCACGTCGCTGCGGCGCCGTTTCGAGCATGTGCGCGAGGAGGAATTCGACCGCCAGCTCTCGCGATTCGACCGCGTGCCTGCGGAGGATCGTGAGAAGATCCGGCTGCTGGCCCAGTCGATGGTACGCTCGCTCCTGCGGCATCCGACGACGGCCCTGAAGGAGGAATCGGACCCGGTGCGCCGCGTCGAGCGCGCCGAAGCGATCCGCCACGTCTTCGGGCTGGAGGACGACGCGGAGTGAAGCTTCGGCTCGGGACCCGCGGATCGGCGCTCGCGAAGACGCAGTCCGGGATCGTCGCCGGCTGGCTGCGCGCCCGGGGCGCCGAGGTTGAGATGGTCGAGATCAGGACGACCGGTGACCGGCTCTCGGAGCTGCACCAGCCGATCGAAGGAAAGGGGATCTTCACGAAGGAGCTCGACGAGGCGCTGTTCGACGGCCGGATCGACCTGGCCGTACACAGCATGAAGGACCTCCCCTCGGAGCTGCCGGACGGTCTCGAGATCGCCGCGGTCCCGGAGAGGGAGGACCCGCGCGACGTGCTGATCACCCGCGACGGAGCGCCGCTCGCCGGCCTGCGCCGGGGGGCGGTCGTCGGAACCGGCAGCCCGCGGCGCGCCGGACAGCTCAAGGCGCTCCGCCCCGACCTCTCCTGCGTCGAGGCGCGAGGCAACGTGGACACGCGGATCCGCAGGCTCCGCGAAGGCGCGTGGGACGCGATTCTCCTGGCGCGAGCGGGGCTGCGCCGGCTCGGGCGCGAATCGGAGGCCACGCAGGTGCTCGAGGTCTCGGAGATGATCCCCGCCGTCGCGCAGGGGGCGCTCGCGATCGTCACCCGCGAGGACGACGCGGCCGAGCCCGTTCGCGCGCTCGATCACGCGCCGACGCGGTCGGCCGTCGTCTGCGAGCGCCGCATCCTCCGCGAGCTCGAGGGGGGCTGCCGCGCGCCGGTCGCCGCGCACGCCGCGATGGCCGGGGGGGTCCTGTCGGTCGCGGCCGCGGTGATGTCGCTGGACGGGACGACGGTGATCCGCGTCGACCGCGAGGGCCCGGCATCCGAGCCGGAGCGGCTCGGTGCCGCAGTCGCCGCCGCGCTGATCGAACGGGGGGCCGCCGCAATCGTCGCCGCGGCGCGGGTCTCCGCATGACGCGCGTCCGCCGGTCGGCGCTCGTCGTCTATTCCGGCGGGAAGCCGTTCGCGTACGAGGAGGAGTTCGAAGCGCGCGGTTTCGGCCTTCGCGCCGTCCCGAGCCACAAGATCGAGATCACCTCCCAGGCATTCCCGGCGGGACATCGGGTCGACCGCGTGATCTTCACGAGCCGCAACGCCGTCGACATCTTCCGCCGCGGGGGTGCGACGTTTCCCGCGACGGCGCGGTATTACGCGGTCGGCGCCTCGACGCGCGCGGCCCTCGGGAAGATGGGGCTGGCCGCCGACGCGCCGGAGGACGCCTCCGCGTCGTCGCTGCTCGCCGAGCTTCCCGAGTCGCTCGCCGGAGAGTACGTCTTCTGGCCGCACGGCGACGACGCCGACCTCTCGCTCGTCGAGAACCTGAAACGGCGCGGCGCGACCGTGTTCGCCCCGGTCGTCTATCGCAAGGTGAAACTGCGGTTCCCGGCCGACCTCGCCGAGCCGATCGCCGCCCGCGCGTTCTCCGCGTTCGCGTGCACGTCGGCGGCGGCGGCCCGCTGGCTCTTCGACGGACGGTCCCCCGCCGAGCGCAAGGCGCTCGGCTCGGTGCCGGCGGCCGTGCTCGGCGCGAGCACGGCCGGGGAGCTCAAGCGTCTCGGCGTGAAGAAGACGGTCTCGGTCCCTGACGCCTCGTTCGACTCGCTCTCCGCAACTCTGATCAAGATCCTTCAGCGCTCGAAGAAATAGAACGCGCGGCCGCCGTCGAGCCGGAGCGCCGTGGCCTCGTAGCCGAGTGCCATCAGTTTCTCCGCCCGGCGCCGAAGCGCGAACCGGGCGCGCCGCGCGGCGGCCGGATCCTGCCGGTAGAGGCGGGGAGCGCCGGTCGGAATCTCGACCGAGACCCGCCGGCCCGGCCGGGGCCGTCCGAGCACGAACGGCTCGGCGCTCTCGAGGGCCGGCTCCGGCAGCGGCTGGCCGGCGGCGACCCGCCGGACGTCGGCCGACTCGAGCTCCCAGAAGACCTCGAACCGGTCGGTCGGGAGATCCGCGTAGATCCCGCCGATCGGGCCGTAGAAGTCGCGCAGGTACCGGCGAGCGCGGGCGCGGAGGCGCACGAGGTTCAGCCGGGCGTTCTTGACGAGGAGCGGATCGTACGTCCACACGACCAGCCCGATCCCGCGGTCGAGGCACCACCGGCGCTGGAAGAGCTTGAGCCGCTTCGACAGGCCGAGCCCCTGGACGTCCGGACGGACCGCGAGAAGGTGCGAATGCTGGGCGCGCCGGCGGTCGACCTCGCGCGGAAAGCCGTGGACGAACCCGAGAAGGTCGCTTCCCGAAAACGCGCCCGCCGTCAGACCTCCGGCATGCGTGATCGCGATCAGGTCCGCGACGGAGGGCGCCTCGAGGTCCGGAAGCCGCCACGCGGCTTTCGCGACCCGCTGGGCGAGGGCGAATTCCGACGGTTTCGCGAGCTCCCGGATCCGGATCGCGGTCACGCGGCATCGTCCAGGAAGCGGGCGAGGAGCGCCGCCCGGAACTCGAGGTCGTCGAGATCCACCCACTCTTCTTGCGAGTGCGCGCCCCCTCCGGCGGGCCCGAGCCCGTCGAGAGTCGGCACGCCGGCGGCGGCGGTGAGATTGCCGTCGGAGGCCCCTCCGACGCGCTCGGCGCCGAGGTCCTTTCCGAGATCGCGCGCGATCGCGCGCATCCGGTCGTAGAGCGCGCGCGAGGCGGGCGTCTCCTCCATCGGAGGGCGGTCGAAGCGCGCGTCGACCGAGACGGCGACGCCGGGATCGGCGGGCCGGTACGCCTCGAGCGCCGCGCGAAGACGCCTCTCCTCCGCGGCGGTCCAGACCCGCGCGTCGATGAGGAGGCGCGCCGAATCGGGGACGACGTTGGTCTTTCCCCCCGCCGCCGCGACCGTCGGCGTGACCGTCGTGCCCGCCGCGCGATCGGCGACCGACTCGAGGAAAAGCGCGAACCGAGCCATCTCGAGGAGCGCGGAGGAGCCCTTCTCCGGCTCGAGTCCCGCGTGGGCCGCCCGGCCGCGGAAAACGGCCTCGACGAGCCCGGTCCCCTTGCGCGCGACCTTCGCCGCCCCGCCGCCGTGCGACGGTTCGAGCACGAGGACGCGATCGTGCTCCCGGGCAAACGCCACGAGCGCGTCGCGGGAAGCCGCGCTCCCCGTCTCCTCGTCGGGCGCGAGGAAGAGGGACAGTCGCGGCCCCCGGGGCGCGGCGCCGAACCCGTCGAAGAGTGTCAGCGCGACGGCGATACCCGCCTTCATGTCGAACGCTCCCGGGCCCGTCGCGCGGCCGTTCTCGATTCGGAAGGGGCGCTCCCGGAGCGTTCCGACCGGCCAGACCGTGTCGAGATGGCCGAGGAGAAGCGTGCCCCCGGACTCCCCCGCCCCGAGCGTCGCCCGGACGGCGTCGCCGGCGCCCGGGCAGGGGATCCACCGCGCGGAAGCTCCCGAGCGCGCCAGCCGCATGACGATCCTTCTCGCGAGATCGGAAACGCGCCCGGCGTCGTCGGACGGGCTCTCGTGCTCGACCAGCCAGCGAAGGTCGGCGTCGAGCGTCACGCGGAGAATTCCTCCCGCGCGACCGTCCAGCGTTCGACGCGCTCCCGAACGACCTCGACCCCGATGCCCGGCCCGCCCGGGACCGGCATCTCTCCGTCCTTCGCCTCGAGCCCCGGCTCGACGACGTCCTCCTCGAAATATCGCGATGCGGATGACGTGTCTCCGGGCTTCGTGAAGTTCGGCAGAGTCGCGAGGTGGACGTTCGCCGCGCGTCCCACCCCCGATTCGAGCATGCCGCCGCACCAGACCGGGATCCCCGCCGCCGCGCAGACGTCGTGGACGCGGCGGGCTTCGCCGAGGCCGCCGACCCGGCCGATCTTCACGTTGACGACCCGGGCCGCCCCGATCGCCGCCGCGACGCCGGCGTCGGCGGCCGACCGGATCGATTCGTCGAGGCAGATCGGGGTCGCGAGCTCGCGGGCGAGACGCGCATGCTCCCAGAGGTCTTCGTGCGAAAGCGGCTGCTCGACGTAGTCGAGACGGAAACCATCGAGGATCCGCAGCGCCGGAGCGTCGGCCGGCGTGTACGCGGCGTTGGCGTCCACGGTGAGGTCGATCTCCGGAAAGCGCTCCCGGACGGCGGCGACGAGCGCGGCGTCGCGCCCCGGCTCGATCTTGATCTTGATCCGGCGGTATCCCTCCGCGACGTGCCGGCCCACGAGGTCGAGGAGCCCTTCGACGGAGGGCTGCAGGCCGAGCGAGACGCCGACCGGCACGCGCTCGCGCACGCCCCCGATGAGCCGCGCGAGGGGGACTCCCTTCTCGCGCGCCGCGGCGTCCCACAACGCCCCCTCGAGCGCCGCCTTGGCCATGCGGTTGCCGCGGATCGGCGCGACGAGCGCCGGGAACGCTTCCGGACCGGAAAGCGCGCGTCCGAGGACCGCCGGGACGAGGAACTCGCGCAGGACGTGCCCCGCCGACGCGTTCGTCTCCTCGGAATAGAGCGGCGCGTCGTCGGCGACGCATTCCCCCCACCCCGAGAAATCCCCGGCGTCCGCCTCGACGAGGAGGAACCGCTTCACGGCCGTCTCCCCGAAGGAGGTCCGGAAACGGAAGCGGAGCGGCATTTCGAGGCGGCGGAGCACCACCCGACGCAAACGCATCAGAGAAAGTCTCGCACAGATGGTAGATTTCGCCCATGGATTCGCCCGGTTTTCCGATCGTCCGGATGCGGCGGCTGCGCCGCACCGCGGGTCTTCGCGCGATGGCGCGCGAGACCCGCGTCTCCCCCTCCCAGTTCATCGCCCCCCTCTTCGTCCGCAGGGGAACGAACGTCCGCGAGGAGATCTCGTCGCTCCCGGGCGTCTTCCGGACCTCCCCCGACACGGCGCTCCGCGACGCCGAGTCGTTCCTGAAGCTCCGCATTCCCGCCGTGATCCTGTTCGGGATCCCCGAGCGGAAGGACGAGGAAGGGACCGAGGCGTGGGACGACGAGGCCGCCGTCCCGCAGGCCGTGCGGCTTCTCAAGAAAGAGCTTCCGGAGCTCATCGTGATGACCGACGTCTGCCTCGACGAATACACGTCGCACGGCCATTGCGGCGTCATCCGGAACGGCGAGGTGGACAACGACGCGACGCTCCCGCTGCTGGCGAAAGCCGCCCTGTCGCACGCCCGCGCCGGCGCCGACGTGCTCGCTCCGTCGGACATGATGGACGGGCGCGTCGCGGCGATCCGCGATGCGCTCGACGAGCACCGGTTCGCGGAGCGCGCGATCCTCGCCTACTCGGCCAAGACCGCCTCGGCGTTCTACGGCCCGTTCCGGGAGGCGGCGGACTCCGCCCCGAAGTTCGGCGATCGCCGCGGGTACCAGATGGACGCGGCGAACTCGCGCGAGGCGATGCGCGAGATCGAGCTCGACCTGCAGGAAGGCGCGGACGCGGTGATGGTCAAGCCCGCCCTGTCGTACCTCGACACGATCGCGAAGGCCCGGGCGCGCTTCGACTGCCCGATCGCCGCGTACAACGTCTCCGGCGAATACGCGATGGTGAAGGCGGCGGGCCGCAACGGCTGGATCGACGAGAAGCGCGTGACGTGCGAGATCCTCACGTCGATCGCCCGCGCGGGCGCCGACTGGATCCTCACCTATCACGCGAAGGAAGCCGCGGCATGGCTCGCCGACGGCACGTTCCTCGCGTGACCGCGAAGAAGCGCCGCGCTCCCCTGCGTCCCGCGCGGAAGACCGCGCACTCCCGGGCGATCTTCGCGGAGGCGAAGACGCTCCTGCCCGGGGGGGTCGACTCGCCGGTCCGCTCCTTCGCGGCCGTCGGCGGCGACCCGTTCTTCGTCCGCCGCGGCTCCGGCTCGAAGCTCCGCGACGCCGACGGCAACGTCTACCTCGATTACGTCATGTCGTACGGCCCGCTGCTCCTGGGCCACGCGCCGGGGGCGGTCGTGCGGGCGATCCGATCCGCCGCCGAGCGCGGCACCTCGTTCGGCGCGCCGACGGAGCTCGAGGTGATGCTCGCCCGCCGGGTGCGGAAGGCGTTTCCATCGATGGAGAAGCTGCGGTTCGTCTCGTCGGGCACCGAGGCCGCGATGAGCGCGATCCGCCTGGCGCGCGGGGCGACGAAACGCGACGGGATCGTCAAGACCGAAGGGGGGTACCACGGGCATGCCGACTCCTTCCTCGTCGCGGCGGGAAGCGGCGCCGCGACCCTCTCGATCGCGGGAAGCCCCGGGGTCCCCGCGGCGGTCGCGGAAAAGACGCTCGTGATTCCGTACAACGACGCCGACGCGCTCGAGGCCGCTTTCCGCGCGCATCCCGGCGAGATCGCGGCCTTCATCGTGGAACCCGTCGCCGCGAACATGGGAGTCGTGCCGCCGAAGGCCGGCTACCTCGCGGCCGCCCGGGAGATCACGCGCCAGCACGGCGCGCTCCTCATCTTCGACGAGGTGATCACCGGATTCCGGGTCGCCCTCGGCGGAGCGCAAGAGCTCTACGGAATCCGCCCGGACCTCACGTGCCTGGGCAAGATCATCGGCGCCGGCCTCCCGGTCGGCGCGTACGGCGGGCGCGCCGATCTCATGGCGATGATCTCCCCCGACGGCCCCGTCTACCAGGCGGGGACGCTCTCCGGGAACCCGCTCGCGATGAGCGCCGGGATCGCGATGGTCGACGCACTGACGGCAGATCCGCCGTACGCCGCGCTCGAGGGGAAGGCGGCCGAGTTCGAGCGTCGGATGCGGGCGGAGATCGAGGCGGCGGGAGCGACGGGGAAGGTCTGCTGGAACCGCGTCGGCTCGATGGGAACGCTCTTCTTCACCCCGGGCCCCGTGACGAATTTCGCGCAGGCGCGCCGCTCCGACACCGCGGCCCACGCGCGCTTCTTCCACGCGGCGCTGGATCGCGGCGTCTTCCTCGCGCCCGCCCAGTACGAGGCGATGTTCTTCTCGACGGCGCACACGGACGCCGAGATCCGGAAGACCGCGCGGGTCCTCGGGGAGGCGCTCCGGATCGCCCTCGGCTAGCGCGGCGACCGGACGCGCGCGCGGCACGGTCCGGGCTTTACCCTTGGATGTATCCTCCCCGTACTTGAACCCGGAAGTCGCCCAGGCCGTCGATCGGCTCGCCGAAGAAGGGGTGCTCCCCGCGGAGGCGGTCCCGCGTCTCTCCCGGATCGCGCGCGGCGAGCTTCTTTCGCTCCGCGCCGAGCTCCGCGTCCTGCTCTACGCCGGGGTGACGCTCGTCGCCGCGGGCGCGGCGGAGTTCGTGCGCCGGCACTACCGCCAGATCGGGCCGCTCGCGATCACCGCCGTCCTGACGCTCGCCGCGGCCGGTGCGTTCCTCTACGTGCTGCGTCGGGCGCGGCCGTTCTCGCGGGGCGCGGTCCCCCCGCCGACGCTCGCTTTCGATTACGTGCTCGTGCTCGGCGTGCTCCTGTTCGGCTCGGACCTCGCCTATGTCGAGACGCAGTTCCGCGCGCTCGGAACCGACTGGCCCTACCACCTGCTCCTCTTCTCCCTCGTGGCGCTCGCCGCCGCCTACCGCTTCGACTCCGCGGCGACGCTGTCGCTCGCGCTCTCGGCGTTCGCCGCCTGGCGCGGGATCGCCGTCCGCGATCCTCTGGCCGTCTTCCTCGGCAGCCGCACCGCGGCCGTGCGCGCGAACGCGCTCGCGTGCGGCCTTCTCTTCCTCGCCGCGGCGGCCTTCACGGCGCGAAAGCGCTTCAAGGCGCACTTCGAGCCGGTCTGGGGAAACCTCGGGCTCCTGCTCCTTTTCGGCGGCCTGCTCTCGGGGGCCCTCGGCGGCTCCCGGTGGATGCTCTGGGAAGCCCCCCTCCTCGCCGCCGCCGCGGCCGTTCTCGCCGTCGCGATCCGCGGCGCGCGCGAGCTCTACGCGGCCGCCGCGATCCTGGCCGGCTATCTCGGCGCGATGCGGATCATCCTGCACCCGATCCGCGGCGATGCCGCGCTCTTCACCATCGTCGCGATCTCCGCCTCGGCCGTCCTCCTTCTGCTCCTCCGGCTTCACCGCATACTGAAGGCGCGCCGTGCGGCCTGAGCTCGCCGCCGCGAGACGCCGGGCGGAAGTTCGCGCCGCCGCCCGCGACTGGGAGCGGGCCGGGCTGATCGGCGCCGGCGCGCGCGAAGCGATCGACGCCCGTCATCCGGACGATCGCGTGTCGAAAAGCCCGGTCTGGCGTGCGCTGATCTTCATCTTCGTCTGGGTGATCGCCTCTTCCGCGGCGGGCGTCGTCTTGGCGGTCGTTCGGCCTTCGGAGTATCCGGGCGCCATGCTCGCCATCCTCTTCGGCGCGGTGCTCGCAGCGGCGACGGAGATCGAGCAGGGTCCCGGGAAGATGGACGGGACCGGCGCCGAGGCGGCGACGTCGTTCCTCGCGGTGACCTCGATCGTCGTCGGCGCCGCCGTCCTCTTCGACCAGGGCCCGCCGGCCGTCCGCCTCGGAAAGATTTTGCTTCTCTCGGCCGCCCTGTGGGGAACGGCGTCGTGGCGGTGGGGCTTCCCGATCTACGCGCTCTTCTCGACGATCCCGGCCTTCTTCGCCGCGGCCGTGCTCGCGCGCGACGTCCGCGTCGTCTGGGTCGCGGCCGCGGCGGCCGCGATGGTTCTTTCGACGGCCGTGCGGCGCCTTCGCATCGGTGCGAGCGGCAGGTCGGCCTGGGCGATGGTGACCGCGGCCGCCCTCGCGGCGCTGTACGCGGCGGTCAATCTGTACTCGTTGGATCACGCCTGGCTCGAGGAGCTCCGGCCGGGCTTGTCTCCGGCGCCGCCGACTCTTCCGGGCGCGCGCGTCCTGGCCGCGACGGCCACCGCGCTCTTCCCTCTGGCCGTCCTCGCCGCCGGTCTCGTCCGCCGGCGCCGGCTCCTCATCGATCTGGGGCTCGTGTTCTCCGCGCTCTCGCTCGTCACGCTCCGGGCCTACGTTCGCCTCGGGCCGCTCTGGCTCGTTCTCGCCGAAGGCGGCGCCGCGGCGATCGTCGTGGCCCTCGCCGCCGAGCGCTGGCTCGACGCCGGCCCGGGGCGGGAGCGCGGCGGCCTCACCGCCGACGCGCTCTTCGAGGACGCGCGCCACGTGCGCGCGGTCTCTGCGGCGGCGACGGTGCTCGCGCTCTCTCCCGAGGCGAGGACCGCGCCGGCCGGCGCCGAGCTGAAGCCGGGGGGCGGCTCATACGGAGGCGGCGGCGCGACCGGAGAGTTCTAGCGCCGGTCGATCGTTCTTTCTGGCATCAATCGGCCGTTCATTCCGATTCCGGTGCCGTCTCGGTTCACGAACAGTCGAAAGCGCGGCGAGACGCGAGCGAGGCGGGATGCGGGCCGCCCGGCCCGCGGCCGAGTCGTACCGGTGGCGTACGGCGAGCGCCGCTGGCGGGCGGCACGCGCCCGCAGTCGCTCGATGTATCGCCGCGCGGGCTATTTCAGCTTGCGGTACGCCTCCAGCGCCCGCGCATAGCACTCGGCGCCTTCCGGATTCGTCTCCAGGTCCTTCATCCAGGGCACCGCGCTCCTCACGAGAGCGGCATCGCCGCTTTCGACGACGATGAACGCGGCGTCGCACGACGTCGCGACGCCGAATCGGGCCACGTCGATCCATCCCACGTCCCGGATCGTCGTCTGGAGCTCGCGGGCCGCGTGGGAGCGTGCGGCGCGCAGCGCCTCGCCGGAACCGCCCGCCGACTGGAGCGACCGGATCTTCGCGGCGCGGGAACGCAGGCGGTCGCCGATGGTCCGAACGAAGCCTTCCGAGAGTCCTCGAGGATCGGGAATCGCGATGACGTCGGTCGGCGGCGCGAGCCGGACCGGCTCCGGAACCGCCGCGGGGACCGCCGGAGGAGCAGCCGGGGTGGGTGCGACGATCGGCGCCGCCGCCGCGTTCGCCGGAGCGGGCAGGGCCCCGGCCGGAGGGGTGGACGGCGCTTCCCCTCCCCGCATTTCCCTTCCGATCTTCCAGGTCCCGTCCGCCTGCCGCTTCCAGACGGCGATCCGCGGAGTCCGGCGGGTCGCGAGCGCGCCCCCGGCTCCCGCCTCTTCGGCCGCGACCGTCCCGGTCTCCACCGCGAGATCGCCGCAGACGTCGAGGGTCGCCGCCTCGAACTGCTCCCGGGCGGCCTTTCGATCCGACGCGCGACGGGCGATCCACCGCCGCACCGCCGCCTTGCCGTACATCGGCTCCTCTCCCGCGGGGAAGAAGACGACGTCGTCGGCGTAAATCTCCATCGTGGCCGCG
>DATFVB010000175.1 GCA_035260525.1 Thermoanaerobaculia bacterium | reverse complement strand
GACGTCGTCCTGATCGCGGCCACCCTCTTCGTGATCTTCCGGGCGCTGATCAAGCTGCTCCTCGAGCGCCGGCGGGGGGTCCTGGGGGCCAAGTTCAAGACGAAGCTCCTGATCACGCAGCTCGGCCTGACGGCGATCCCGATCGCTCTCCTGTTCCTCGCGGCGACCAACCTCCTCCAGCGTTCGATCGACCGGTGGTTCTCCACACCCGTCGAGACGATCGTCAACCGGTCGGAAGCGCTGCGCGACGTGGCGGACCGCCGGCTCGCCGACGCGGCGAGCCGCGAAGCGCGGGCGGTCGCGCGGATCCTCGACGGGTCCCCGGCCGCCGACCCCGAAACGGTGATCGCCGCGGATCTCCGGCTCCGCGATTTCTCGAGCCTCGAGCTCTATCCCGAGAGCGCGGAGCCGGTCCGCGTCTCGTCCGGGGGGCTGCCGCTCCCCCCCGCCGCGGGCGCCGCCTCTCTCGCCGAAGCGCGCGCGCGCGGGGAATCCCGGTGGGTCGACTTCCTCCACGACGGCTCGCGGTGGTTCCGGAGCGCCGCGACGAGCCGGCGCGGGATCGTCGTCGCCGGCCTCCGCGTGACGCGGGCGGAAGCGGCGGCGGGCGACTTCGTGGCGGGCGCGTGGAGCGATTACCGGAAGATGGAGGTGCAGAAGTCGGCGATCAAGGCGACGAACATCCTCGTCTTCACGCTGCTGACGCTCGCGCTCCTGTTCGCCGCGATCTGGACGGGGCTCACGCTCGCCCGGCGGATCACGGCGCCCATCGGCGCTCTCGCCGAGTCCACGAAGAAGATCACGCAGGGCGACCTGACGGCCGAGGTCGACGTTCCCGCGAGCGACGAGCTCGGCGTGCTCGTCGAATCCTTCAACACGATGACGGCGGAGATCCGCGAGACGCGCCGCCGCCTCGAGCAGTCCAACGTCGACCTCACCGCGATCAACCGGCGGCTCGACCGGGAGCGCCAGCTCCTCTCCACGATCCTCGAGACGGCCCGCACCGGAATCGTCGCCGTCGACCCGGCCGGACGCGTCCAGCTCGCCAACCCCGCGGCGCTCGAGATCCTCCGCCTCGACGCGGTGCCGACGACCCTCGACGCGATCGCCGCCCGGCCCGAGCTCGCGCCGCTCTTCGAGGCGCTCGCGGCCGCGCGCGGCGGCGCCAGGCCCGCATTCCGCGAGATCTCTTCGGGCACGCGCCGCGCCGAGGTCGCGGTCGCCGCGATGCCGGGGGAGGAAGGACGGTCGCGCGGCTTCGTGATCGCTCTCGAGGACACGACCGAGGTCGCGCGCGCCCAGCGCCTGCAGGCGTGGACGGAGGCCGCGCGGCGCGTCGCGCACGAGATCAAGAACCCGCTGACGCCCATCCGCCTCTCGGCCGAGCGCATGGTGAAGAAGATCCGGGCGGGCGATCCCGGGGCGGCCGAGGCGGTGCGGCAGGGCGCCGCCGTCATCATCGAGGAGGTCGACCTGCTCAAGGCCCTCGTCGACCAGTTCTCGAAGTTCTCCCGCATGCCGGAATCGCGCCCGGCCGACACGAACCTCTCCGCGCTCGTCGAGAAGACCGTCGCGCTCTACCGCGACGCGAAGGAAGGGGTCGCGATCGCGCTCGAGGACCGGCTCCCCCGCCGCCCGTACCGGCTCGACGGGCAGCAGGTGCAGCGCGTCCTCGTCAACCTTCTCGACAACGCGCTCGAGGCGTGCGCCGCGGGCGGAACGATCGTCCTGTCGCTCGAGGAGCGCTCCGGGACGCTCACGATCCAGGTCTCCGACACGGGTTCCGGCATCGGGCCGGAGGACCGCGAAAAGATCTTCCTTCCCGACTTCTCCACGAAGCCGGGCAGCTCGGGGCTCGGCCTCGCGATCGTCTCGCGCATCGTGGCCGACCACCGCGGCACGATCCGGTGGGAGGAGAACCGCCCGCGCGGCTCGCGCTTCGTCATCGAGATCCCCGCCGCATGAAGAAGCGCCGCGTCCTCGTGATCGACGACGAGCGGGCGATCCGGCAGACGCTCGCGCAGGTCCTCGCCGACGAGGGATACGAGGTGGAGTCGGCCGCCGACGGCGTCGAGGGGCTCGACCGGCTCCGGCGCGAGCGGTTCGACCTCGTTTTTCTCGACGTGTGGCTCAAGGACAAGGACGGCCTCGCGATCCTCGCCGAGCTCGGCGAGAGGGCGTCGACCGTTCCCGTCGTCATGATCTCCGGGCACGCGAACGTCGAGACCGCGGTGCGAGCCGTCAAGTCCGGAGCATACGACTTCCTCGAGAAGCCGCTCTCGCTGGAGCGCGTCCTCGTCACCGCGCAGAAGGCGATCGCCCACCGCGATCTCGAGGAGGAGGTCGCCCGCTTCCGCGAGAAGGCGTCGGGGGAACAGCTCCTGATCGGCGAGACGCCGGCGATCGTGAAGCTCCGCGAGGAGATCCTCCAGGTCGCGCCGACGGACGCGCGCGTCCTCATCACCGGCGAGAGCGGCACCGGCAAGGAGATCGTCGCGCGCGCGATCCACCGCCACTCCCACCGGCGCCCGGCGCCGCTCGTCGAGGTCAACTGCGCGGCGATACCGGAGGAGCTGATCGAGTCGGAGCTCTTCGGGCACGTGCGCGGCTCTTTCACGGGCGCCTCGGCCGAGCGCGCGGGCAAGTTCGAGGAGGCCGACGGCGCGACGATCTTTCTCGACGAAGTCGCCGACATGTCCGCGCGCACCCAGGCGAAGGTGCTGCGCGCGCTCCAGGAGGGGCGTTTCACGCGGGTGGGCGGGTCGAAGACGATCGAGTCGGACGCGCGCGTGATCTCGGCGACGAACAAGAGCCTGCCCGAGGAGATCAAGGCGGGGAGGTTCCGCGAGGACCTCTACTTCCGGCTCGCCGTCGTGCCGCTGGCGCTCCCGCCGCTCCGGGAGCGGAGCGCCGACGTTCCGGAGCTCGCGATGCACTTCCTGCGGGATGCGGCGCAGAAGGCCGGGCAGCGGCCGAAGACGTTCTCCGACGCCGCCCTGAAGAAGCTCAGGGCCTACGCGTGGCCCGGGAACGTCCGGGAGCTCAAGAACCTCGTCGAGCGGTTGATGATCATGTCGCCGGGCGACACGATCGATCTGCGGGACCTGCCCGTCGAGATCGTCGAGAGTGACGCGATCCTCGTCCCGGCGGACTTCTCGACGCTCCGCCAGGCGCGCGACGACTTCGAGCGGCGGTTCATCCTGACGGCGCTCCGGAAAAATCGCGGCAACGTCACCCGCACCGCGGAGGAGCTCGGTGTCGAGAGGTCGCACTTTTACCGGAAGTTGCGCGGGTACGGCATCGACGTGGAGAGGGAATAGGCGCGCGGATGCATCGAGCCGGGCGGGCGCGTGTCAACCGCCCGCGGGCTCAACATACGCCACCGGTATGCCTCGCCCGCGGGCCGGCTGCCCCGCATCCCGTCCGCCTTCGCCAAGGCTACGGCGGATCGAGGCGGCAGGGGTGCTCGCTTCACAACGGCCGTTCGGGACGATCAATCCGCCATAGCTCGTCAGAGCGACGGCGGACCGGGCTCGCGCCTCCACGCGCCTCGTCGTTTGACGGGTGAGGCGGTCGGGGCCCTTCGCATCGCGGGGGACCCTGCGCGAAGTAACCGAGCGCAGGTTCCGCGATGCGGGAGCGGGAGCGTCGGCGAGGGGGTGGCGGTCGGCGCGGTCGAGTCGCTCGTTCGACGAGCCGCGCCGCCGTCACGCGCTCCCGGTCCCCGAGCCAGCTCCCGCGACGGTATGCATCGCTGCGCCCGCTAATCCGCCTTCATGAGCTTCGTTTCGAGCACCAGATCCGGGCTGAACTTCTCGATCCGCAGGTAGAACTCCGCGGCCTCGTAGAGCGCCTCGGCGGGCGTCAGGCCGACGATCTCGCTCCCCACGACGTTGACCCCCCAGCGCGCGGCCTCCGACTTGACGCACTCGAACACGCGGAAGAGCGGCGTCTTCTTGTAGTTCGTCATGTTGATCGACACCTGGACGATCCCGCGGTCCTTCAGGTCGACCGCCATCGCCTTGCAGTAGCGGAAGCCGCCGCCGATGTGGCGGATCGACTTCGCGATGCGGTCGGCGACCGCGAGGTCGGCGGTCCCGAGGTTGACGTTGTAGGCGATGAGCGGCATGCGCGCTCCCACGACGACGGCTCCGGCGGTCTCGTGCGGAGCTTCGGGGCCGAAGTCCGGCTTCCACTCCGGATTCTTCATCTTCTCGGCGAGCCCTTCGAACTCCCCTTTCCGGATGTTCGACAGGTTCCGGCGCTCTTCCGACGCGGCGGCGTCCTCGTAGAGATAGACGGGAATCCCGAACCGGTCCGCGATCGCGGCTCCCGCCTCGCGCGCGAGCGCGACGCACTCCTTCGCGTCGATGTCGCGGATCGGGATGAACGGAATGACGTCGACGGCGCCGAGCCGCGGATGCTGGCCCCGATGGCGCCGAAGGTCGATCCGCGGCAGCGCCGCGCCGACGAGCGCGACCGCCGCGTCGCGGACGGCGGCCGGCTCGCCGACGAAGGTCAGCACCGAACGATTGTGGTCGGGATCCGACGTCAGATCGAGCACCTTCACGCCGGGGACCGCGGCCGCCGCGGCCGCGATGGCGCGGATCGCTTCGACGTTGCGGCCTTCGGAGAAGTTCGGAACGCACTCGACGATCTGCTTCAATTTCCCACCTCGCTTTGCTATTCTTGCCGGACTTCGATGGCCGACAATATCGCTTATCCCGGCAATCCGGGGCTCCCCAGGGAAGTCCGGGAAAAGATCCTGTCGACCTTCCGCCACTCGCTCAATCTGTTCAAGGCGGGGAAGACCGAAGATTGCGCGGTCGGCTGCGATTTCATCCTGAAGATGGACCCCCGGTTCGTCCCCGCCAAGCGCCTGCTCGAGAAAGCGCGCGACTCGAATGCGCCGGTGGACCTCGCGGAGCTCGAGTCGTACGTCGCCGAGACGCTCACACCGATGGAGAAGCTCGGCGCCACCGCGCCCGACAAGCTCCTCATCTCGGCAATCGAGGCGTACGCCGACCGCGATTTCGACCGCGCGATCGAAGCCTCGAACCGCGTGCTTTCGGTCCTTCCGGGAAACAACGACGCGCGGGAGATCCTGGAAAAGGCGACGCGAAAGAAGGAGCTCCAGCCGCACGTCGAGAATTTCCGCCAGCGCGCGCTCTTCGCCCTCGAGTCCGGGCAGGTCGACGAGGCGCGCCGCAATTTCGAGCGCATGCGGAGCCTCGATCCGGAACACCCCGAGGTCGAAAAGCTCGCCGAACGCCTCCAGGAGGCGACCGCTCCGACGGCCGTCCCGATCCCGGACGCGACGCCCGCGCCGGAGGAGCCGGAGATGCCCTCCTTCGAATTTCCTTTCGGCACCTTCGAGAACGCGGCCGAGCCGGCCGCCGAGCCGTTCGGGTTCGCTCCGGTGCCGCCGGCCCCGGAGCCGTCGACGCCGCCGGCGCCTCCTTCCGAGGCGACCGGACCGGTCGCGCTCGACTCGCTTTCGCTCGAGATGCCCCCCGGGGAGGAGTGGTCGCCGATGCCGAGCCCTTCGGCCCCGGGCTCGGAGCCGCCCGCCCCCGAGCCCTCGAGCTTCGCGGATTTCTGGAACACGACGGCCCCGGAGATCTCCCTCCAGGAGCCGGCGCCCCCGGCGGCGCCGACGTCGGCCGCCTCCCCCGAGATCCGGCGGCTCCTCGACGAGGGCGATCGGCTCTCCGAGAAGGGCGACCAGCAGGGCGCGATCGAGGTCTGGTCCCGCGTCTTCCTCTCCGATCTCAGCAACCCCGAGGCCGCATCGAGGATCGAGAACGCGCGCACGCGCCTCGTGGAGACGCATCGGCGGGTCTCGGAGGCGATCAAGCAGGGCCGCACGCTCTACGAGTCGGGCCAGCCGAAGGAGGCGCGCGAGAAGTTCCTCGAGGTCCTCGCCATCGACGAGAACGAGGCGACCGCGCGGTCGTACCTCCACCGCATCGAAGAGGATCTCGCGCGTCCGGCCGTGTCGTACGACCTGTCGGCGACCGCCCCGGCCGGGGACGTGCTCGCCGAAGAGGAGGAGGCCGCGGCCGAAGAGGGCCGGCGGACCGCCGTTGCGCCGCGGCCGGCCGCCCGCCGCCGGATCCCCGTCCTCCCGATCGCGGTCGCGGCCCTCGCCGTGGCGATCGGGATCGGGCTCTTCCTCGTGTTGCGGCCGCGCGGAGCGGGTGCGCCTCCGCCGGCTCCGGCGAAGAGCGCCACGGCGCCCAACCCGATCGCCGAAGCGACCCGTCTCTTCCAGGAAGGAAAGGTCGACGATGCCCGCGACGCGCTGATGCGCGTCCCTCCCTCGAGCCCGTACTACGCGCGGGCGCAGAAGATGCTCGCGAACTTCGGCCCCGCGACCCCGCCGCCGGCCGCCGAGAACGCGCCCCCTCCCGCCACGCCGGGAACGCCCCCCCCGGCCAACGCCGCGGCGCAGCGGCAGGAGGCCGAGCAGGCGCTCGCCGACCATCGCTACATCGCGGCGCTCACGGGGTTCCACCAGAGCGCGATCGCCTACCCGGACGACGCCGACATCAAGCGGGAAATGGCGCAGGCCGCCGAGAAGGTGCAGGAGATCTCCCCCGCCGTGAAGCTCTTCAACGACGGGGACTACGACTCCGCGCTTCCCATCCTCTGGCGGCTCTACCAGGCCGACCATCAGAACGCGGACGTGAAGTCGTATCTCGTTCGCTGCTATTACAACCAGGGAGTGATCGCGCTGCAGAACAACCTGTACGACCGGGCCTCGAAGGCGTTCGGCGACGCGCTGGGCGTGGACCCGGACGACGCCCTGTCGAAGCGCCAGAAGGCGTTCGCGGAACGCTATCTCAAGAAGCCCGCGGACCTCCTCGCGCGCGTCTATTTGAAGTACCTCCGACCGCGGCCGTGAAACGCCGCGATCCCGACGAGCCCGAGCTGTGGTCCGGCGACCCTTCGCCGGATCTCGAAGGGGATCTCGGCGGAGCGCCCGACGATCCGCTCGGCCGCGTCCTGATCCACCACCCGCCCGCGCTGTTCCCCGGCGCGGAAGCCGAGCGGGGCGCCGCCGCCGCCGCGGCGCCGGAGAGCGTCTCGCTCTTCGGCGACGAGCCGCCGCCCGCGGCCGAGGCGCCCGAGCCGATCCTCCTCGCCGCCCCCGCCGGACCGCGGCTGACGGCATTCGTCGCGGACGCCGCGGCGTGCGGCATCGTCGCCGGCGCGAGCTTTCTCGGTGCGGCCGCGCTCGTGCGGCGGTCCCCGCCGGGAATCGGGTGGCTCTGGTGCGCGCTTTTTGCCCTGCTCCTCTCTTTCTTCCTCGTCGTCCCGACGCTCGTCCTCTTCGGCCGGACCCCGGGCATGGCGCTCGCGGACCTGTCGGCCGAGGACCCCGAAGGCGAAAAGCCGCCGCTGGCGACCTCCGTCGTCCGCTGGGCGGCGACCGCCGCGACAGCCGCGCTCGCGGGGCTTCCGCTCGCGACGATCCTCTTCGACCGGCGCCGGCGGACGCCCGCGGACATCCTCTCCGGACGACCGCTCGTCCCGCAGCGGGAGCCGGCCGCCTGACCGTCGCGGACGCGTCCCGCTACCGCTGGAAAGAGATCCCCGGCTCGTCGCACGATCGCCTCCGGCGGCTCCTGCTCGCGCTTCCTCCCGGCCGGACGATGCTCGACCTCGGCGCGGGCGCCGGGCACCTCGGAAAGGCGGTCGCCGGCCATTTCTCGCACGTCGCGGGGGTCGAGGCCGATCCGTCGGCGCGGCCTCCGATCGGCGCCTACGACGAGTGGGTGGCCGCGTCGGTCTCCGGCGAACTCTCCTGGAGCCGCCGCTTCGACGTCGTCGTCTGCGCAGACGTCCTCGAGCACGTCGCGGATCCCGAGTCCGTGCTCGCGCGGGTCCGGGAATGGATCGCTCCGGACGGGCTCCTCCTCGTCTCGCTCCCGAACGTGGCGAACGTCGCGGTGCGGATCTCCCTCCTCGCGGGCCGGTTCGAGTACGCCGACGCGGGGATCCTCGACCGCACCCACCTGCGCTTCTACACGCGCCGGAGCGCCCGCCGCCTGGTCGAGGGCGGCGGGTTCCGTATCCGCCGCGTCCGGGCGACGCCGATTCCGGCCGAGCTCCCGCTCCCGGTTCTCGGCCGCGCCCCACTCCGTGCGCCCTCGCGCGCGCTCTTCTCGTCCGCCGCCCGGCTCTGGCCGGCGCTTTTCGGCTATCAGTTCGTCATCGAGGCGGAGCCCGCGTGAGGCTCTCCGTCGTCGTTCCCGCCTACAACGAGGAGCGCCGCCTCCCCGCCACGCTCGCGAGGATCGGCGAATACGTCGCGAGCGCGGGAGAGACCGGATGGGAGATCGTCGTCGTCGACGACGGCTCCGCCGACCGCACGGCCGAGGCGGCCCGAGCCGCCGGCTCCGCGGGGGGCATTCCCGTCGAAGTCGTCGTCCTTCCCGCCAACCGCGGCAAGGGAGCGGCGATCCGGGAGGGCGTGCGGCGGTCGCGCGGAGAACGGGTCCTCGTGAGCGACGCCGACCTCTCGACGCCGATCGAGGAGTGGACGAAGCTCCGCGACGCCGGGGCGCCGCTCGCGATCGGATCGCGCGCGATCGACGAGGCGACGGTCCGCCGCCGCCAGGCGTGGTACCGGCGCGCCCTCGGCAAGGTCTTCAACCGGATCGTCCGGACGCTCTCCGTGCCGGGGATCCGGGACACGCAGTGCGGATTCAAACTGTTCGACGGCGCCGTGGCGCGCGACCTCTTCGCGGCGGCGCGGATCGACCGGTTCGCGTGGGACGTGGAGATCCTCGCGATCGCGCGCGCGCGGGGGATCCCGATCGCCGAGGTCCCGGTCCTCTGGTTTAACTCGCCGGAATCGAAAGTATCGGTCTTCCGCGACCTGGCGCCGACGGTGCGGGACCTGCTGAGGATCCGGCTGCGGATGCGGCGCGAGGCGAAGGCGGCTCGGAGGACGGAGCAGGCGGCCCCGCGAGGGTAGATCGCCCGGAGCGGCCACCGCGAGACGGGCCCGGATGCGAAATCCCCGGGGCCCCTCGCATCGCGGAAAGCTTTCGCCGAAGGATATCCAGCGGGCGACATGAGTCGCCGCCGCGAAGCGGCCGGCGCGGGAGCGCCGCGCGCGCCGATCGCCGCGCACGCCCGTGTGCGAGCCACCGAGGCGAAAGCTCCGCGATGCGGGAGCGGGAGCGCCAGCGAGGGGGTGGCGGTTGCGCGGTCGAGTCGACACAAGGCTGCGTCCCTAAGCGACGCCACCGCGCGACTTCTCCCGCCGGGAGAAGGCGGCGGCCGTAGGCCGCCGGATGAGGGAGGTTCGACGAGCCGCGCAGCCGCCACGCGCTCCCGTTCCCCGAGCAAGCTCCCGCGACGGTCGGGATGACAAGGTATGTCCGGCTCCTCGAATCGAGAGCAACCTTGAGGCGCGGCGAGGCGCGAACCCGACGGGATGCGGGTGGCCGGCGGCGACCGCAGGCGTACTGAAAACGTACGTCGGAAGGAGACGCCGGCCGCACGCGCCCGTCCGGCTCGATGCATCGCCGCGCCGGCTTACAGCACGTGGAAGGTGCGGCCGACCGGCTGCAACCCCGCCGTCTCCTTCTTCTCCAGCCGGGCGCGCACCGCCTCGAACTGGCGAATCGCCTTCTGCGTGTAGATCCGGCCGGCGCAGCGGGCGCAGACCTCGGCCTGGACCTTCAGCACCGCGGTGTCGACACCGCCCCGCAGGAGCTTCTCGACGATGCGGTCGACCAGCTCCCCGCCGCAGAGCGGGCACTTATCGAACGGCCACTTCATCCGATTTCTCCTCCCGGCCGCCGCCTTCCGGGCGGGCGATGCGGTACGCGTTGATCAGCACGGTCCACCCCGTCCGGGCGTTCCAGGCCCAGACGGCCTCCATCGGCTCCCCGTCCGCGAGCTTCGCGGCGACGCGGCAGGCCGGATAGGGGCCCGCATCGGCCGCGAGCTCCTCGACGATCTCGCCGTGCGCGACGGCCGCGCAGACCTGGTCGATCGTGAGGCGGTGCGAATGGAGCTCCTCGTCCGCCCGGTTCGTGATTCGCACGCGTCCGAGCCCTACCGCCGCCGCCAGTTCGTCGATTTTCATGACACCACCGTGCAAGACGCCCCGGAACGCCAAAGGCGATTCCTGATTTCCGGCCGTCAGGCCGGACGTTCGAGCTCCGTCACTCCGCCGCGTCCAGCGGAAAGGCCCCGCAAAGCTCGCGCACCCTCCCGCGCACGCGCCGGCCCGTCTCGGCGTCGGCCGGGGCGGCGAGTACCTCGGCGATCAGCTCCGCGACGGTTTCCATCTCCTCGACCCCCATCCCCCGCGTCGTCACCGCCGGCGTCCCGATCCGGATCCCCGACGCCTTGAGCGGCGGGAGCGGGTCGAACGGGATCGTGTTCTTGTTGACCGTGATTCCCGCGGCGTCGAGAGCCTTCTCGGCGTCCTTCCCGGTGATTCCGCGCGCGCCCACGTCGATCGAGAAGAGATGCGTGTCGGTGCCGCCGGAGACGACCCGCCAGCCGCGCGCCGAGAGCGCCGCCGCGAGCGCGCGGGCGTTCTCCACGATCCGCCGCTGGTACGCCGAAAACTCGGGAGCGGCCGCTTCGGCGAAGCAGACGGCCTTCGCCGCGATGATGTGCTCGAGAGGCCCCCCCTGCACGCCCGGGAAGACGTTGCGGTCGAGGTCCTTCTGGAACGCCGACCGGCAGAGGATCATTCCGCCGCGCGGTCCGCGGAGCGTCTTGTGGGTCGTCGTCGTGACGTACTCGGCGACCGGAACCGGCGAGGGGTGCAGCCCCGCCACGACGAGCCCCGCGATGTGGGCGATGTCGCACATCAGCACGGCGCCGACTTCTCGAGCGATCTCGCCGAACCGCTCGAAATCGAGGATGCGCGAATACGCGGACGCTCCCGCGATGATGAGCTTGGGCCGGTGCTCGCGGGCGAGGGCGGCGAGCTCGTCGTAATCGATCCGCTCGTCCTCGCGCCGCACGCCGTACGCGACGACCTTGTACTCGCGCCCGGAGAACGACAGCGGGTGGCCGTGCGTGAGATGGCCGCCGTGGGAGAGGTTCATGCCGAGGATCACGTCGCCGGCCGAGAGCGCCGTCAGGTAGACGGCCATGTTCGCCTGGGACCCGGAATGCGGCTGGACGTTGGCGTGCTCGGCCGAGAAGAGCGCCTTCGCCCGCTCGATCGCGAGCGACTCGACGCGGTCCACGAACTCGCAGCCGCCGTAGTAACGCCGGCCCGGGTAGCCCTCCGCGTACTTGTTCGTGAGCACCGAGCCGGCCGCCTGCCGGACGGCCCGGGAGACGAAGTTCTCCGACGCGATCAGCTCGAGGTTCTCGCTCTGGCGCCGCGCCTCCTCCTGGATCGCGCGGAACACTTCGGGATCGGCGACTTCGAGGTCGCGGGAGAGGAAGGAGGCGGGCGTCAGGGTCCGGCTCATGCGGGGGATCTTTTCACAACGACCCCTGCGAGGGAAATGCCGTCGTCAGCGACTCGTACTCGGAGAGCGCGAACTTGTCCGTCATCCCCGCGATGTGGTCCGCGATCGTGCGGAGGAACCGGGGCTTGCGGTGGTAATGCTTCCGCGCTTCCCGCTCGGCTTCCGGCAGCGCGACGCGGCGGAGGAACCGGATCCCCTCCTCGCCGGCGTACGCCTCGAGCAGGTCGTCCGGCAGGAGCCGCGGATTGTCGTGGAAAGCGACGAAGAGCCCGCGCATGACGAGCCGCGCCCGCCCGTCCCGCCGGGCGATCGGAAACGAGTGGATGATGTTCTCGTAGACGAACGCCTTGAGCTCGCGGTACCGGCGCCCGCCGTCCGCGGAGAAACCGATCAGGTTCCCGGGGAGACGGTCGCGAAGCCGGTCGAACGCCTCGGGCGTCGCGATCCGCCGTCTCTCCACGAAGGCCGCGACGCGCGCCGACGAGGCCGTGACGAGATCGGCGATCATCTCCCGATAGAGGCCGCGGACGAGCTCCGCCCGGCGGAGCGCTCGATCCGCGGGAAGCCCGCGCTGCTTCCGGATCCGGCGCGAGATCTCGAGCTCCTCGATCGCCGCCTCCGGCACCATCGCGAGGCCGTCCTCGAGATCGTGCGCCTGCTGCGCGATCTCATCGGACCAGTTCACGGTCTGCGCCTCGAGGGACCCTCCCGACCCCAGGCGCAGCCCCTCCGGGAACTCGACCGGGAACGGGAAATCGCGCTTCCACGAGGTGTGCTTGAGGATCCCCTCGCGCACGTCGTGGGTGAGGTTCAGGCCCGGGTGCGCGTAGCGCTTCTCGAGCCGGTCGACGACGCGGACCGACTGGTAGTTGTGCTTGAACGCGCCGGTCTCCGCGGCGATCGCGGGCGGCAGGGGGAATCCCGCGTCGAGCCCGCGCAGCAGCGCGTCGAGCACCGACTCCCCGGAATGGCCGAAGGGGGTGTGCCCGAGGTCGTGCCCGAGCGCGATCGCTTCCGTCAGGTCCTCGTTGAGAGCCAGTGCGCGGGCGACGGAGCGGGCGATCTGCGAGACCTCGAGCGTGTGCGTGAGCCGGGTCCGGAAATGATCCCCCTCGAACGGGATGAAGACCTGCGTCTTGTGCTTGAGCCTCCGGAAGGCCCGCGAGTGGACGATGCGGTCGCGGTCCCGCGCGAAGGCGGCGCGGAAAGGGTCGTCGCGCTCGGTCCGGTCGCCGTACGGCCGGGTCGCGCGGGAGCTCCTCGCCGCCGCGACCGAAAGGAGCTGCTCCTGGCGCTCTTCCCACGGGGTCGCGGCGGCCTTCTTCACGCGATCGCCCTCCCGGCCGCGTCCCGCCCGAGGAGCCGCGGGCGGACCTCTCCGGCGAGGAAGAGCGACCCGGCGACGACGATCTCGGCGTCGCCGCGGCGAAGCAGACGCTCGAGCCCCTCCGACGGCGAGGCGCAGCGCTCGGCGCGCGCGGCGAGGGGCCCCAGGCGTTGTGCGAGCGCGTCGACCGGGAACGCCCGCTCTCCTTCCGGCGCGACGAGGACGATGCGCTGCGCCGCGGGAAACAGCGGCGCGGCGATCGCGGCGGCGTCCTTGTCCCCCATCACGCCGAAGAGCAGGTCGTAAGGCGTGCGGCGGCCCGCGAGGAAGGCCGCCAGCGACCGCGCCCCTTCGGGATTGTGGCAGCCGTCGAGCCAGACGGTCCTCCCTTCGACGCGGAAGCGCTCGAGCCGACCCGGCCAGCGGACGGCCGCCACGCCTCGACCGATCGCTTCCGCGGACAGCTCCGGGAAGAGCGGGCGGAGCCGCTCGGCCGCGGCGACGGCTACGGCGACGTTGGATGCCTGGTGCGCGCCGCGGAGCGGGGTCTCGATCGCGTATCGGGTTTCCGGCGTCTCGAGCGTGAACGCCTGGCCGAAGCCCGTCTCGCGGCGCGCCGATACGCGCGTCGCCTCGGGGACGTCGATGAATTCCGCTCCGACCCTCTCCGCCTCCGCCGCGAGGACGCGCCGGGCCTCGGGCGCGGACGCCGCCGAGAGCGCGGGCCGGCCGGCGCGGAACACGCCCGCTTTCTCGCGGGCGATGGCCGCGAGCGTCGAGCCGAGATCGGCCGTGTGGTCGAAGTCGATCGACGTGACGGCCGAGAGCACCGGCTCGCACGCGTTCGTCGCGTCGAGGCGTCCTCCCAGGCCGACTTCCACGACCGCGGCGCGGCACTCCTCGCCGGCGAAGATGCGCTCGGCCGCGGCGGTGACCGCCTCGAAGTACGTCACCGGCACCTCCGGCGGGCGCGCGGCGGCCGCGAAGACCTCCTCGAGCGCGTCTCCGAGACGCCGTCGACTCACGTCCGCGTCGCCGACGCGGACGCGCTCGGTGACGTCGACCAGATGCGGAGACGTGTGGAGACCCGCCCGGACGCCCGCCGCGCGGAAGATCGACGAGAGCATGGCCGCCGTCGATCCCTTGCCGTTGGTCCCGGCGATCAGGACGCGCGGGCAGGAACGCTCCGGGTGGCCGAGGCGCGCGAGCACTTCCCGGATCGGCTCGAGGCCGAGCTTGATGCCGCGCATCGAGAGGGAATCGAGATGTTCCAGGGCGGGGTGCGTCACGGTAAAGATCCGAAAGCCGAAGCCCGAAATTCGAAACACGAGACGGCGGCTCGCATCGCGATGAGGCGATCGGGATGCTCGCCCGGGATGTTTCGAAAAGCATGGCCAGTTGCGGGCAACCCGAAGACGCGGCGAGGCGCGAGCCCGACGGGATGCGGGACGCCCGCGAGGTCCCGAGGCATACCGGGGCGTATGTCGCAGGGCCTCGCGGGCGGCACGCGCCCGTCCGGCTCGATGCATCGCCGCGTCAGCCCATCAATAACCGCAGGCATCTGCCGACCATCTCCTTGAGATCCTTCCGCTCCACGACCATGTCCACCATCCCGTGCTCGAGGAGGAACTCCGAGCGCTGGAAACCGGGTGGAAGCGTCTGCCGGATCGTCTGCTCGATCACGCGCGGCCCGGCGAAACCGATGAGCGCTTTCGGCTCGGCGATCGTGAGGTCCCCGAGCATCGCGTAGGAAGCCGTCACGCCGCCGGTCGTGGGGTCGGTCAGCACCGCGATGTAGGGCAGGCGCGCCTCGCCCAGGCGGACGAGCGCCGCCGAGGTCTTCGCCATCTGCATCAGCGAGAGGATCCCCTCCTGCATCCGGGCGCCGCCGGACGTGCAGACGATCACGAGCGCTGCCCGATCGCGGACGCACCGCTCCGCCGCGCGCGCGATCTTCTCGCCGACCACGCTCCCCATCGATCCGCCCATGAACCCGAATTCCATGGCGACGATGACCGTCGGGAGGCCGTCGACGGCTCCGTGCGCGACGATCGCGGCGTCCTCGGGCCCGACCGACTCCTCGTACTGCTTCAGGCGGTCGCGGTACCGCTTGCTGTCCTTGAAGTGGAGCGGGTCGCCCGACCGGAGCTCGCTCTCGACGACCGTGAACGTCTCGCCGTCGAAGAGGGAGCGCAGCCGCTCGGTCGCGGAGAGCGGGAAATGGTAGCCGCACCGCGGGCAGATCTTGACGAACCGGTGGAGCTCCTTGGCGTAGATGATCTCCCGGCACGACGTGCACTTGACCCAGAGCCCCTCGGGGACCTTGCTGGGACGGTTCTGCCGGGGCTCCTTCGGAGCCTTGTCCTTCTTGAACCACATGAATTTCCGGATTCTAACCCGGAGGGCGGGCCGAAACCGCGCCGCTCGCGCGCCACCGCCCGCGAATCGCCCGGAGCGGGGGCTTCGCCGGTCGATCCTTCAGGAGCTCGGCCGAAAGAACGTCACCCGCGGTCGTCCCGCCGCGTCGCGCTCGACCGCCGCGCCGATCGAGAAGGTCCGCTCCAGCGCCTCCGGCGCGAGCGCGCCGTCGACGGGACCGGCCGCGACGAGGCGTCCGCGGCGGAGCAGCAGCAGGTCGTCGGCGATCGCGAGCGCCTCGTTGACGTCGTGGGTGGCCCAGAGCACGATCGGCCGGGCGCGCGCGTGCGCTTCCCGCAGCACCTCGAGGAACTCCAGCCGGTGGCGCGGGTCGAGATCCGCGGTCGGCTCGTCGAGGAGCCACACGGCGGCGCGCTGCGCGAGCAGGCGCGCGAGGAACGCGCGGCGGCGCTCGCCTCCCGAGAGCCGGGTCGCGTCGCGCTCGGCGAGATCGAGCACGTCGCAGGCGCGCATCGCCTCTTCGGCGATCTCGCGGTCCTCCCCGCTCTCCCAGAGGAACCCGGAACGCCACGGGGCGCGTCCCTGGAGGACGAGGTCGCGAACGGAAATCGGAAAGATGAGGTCGACCGACTGAGCCGCGTAGGCGACGGCCCGGGCGCGCTTGCGCCGGGGCCACTCCCGGATCGACTCGCCGCCGAGCCGGATCTCGCCCGTCGACCTCGGGACGACGCCGGCGATCGCCTTCAGCAGCGTCGACTTTCCCGACCCGTTCTCCCCCGCGAGCGCGACGAGCCGTCCCGCGCCCGCCTCGAAGTCGACGCCGTCGAGCGCCGTCTCCCGGCCGTATCCCGCGCGCAGCCCCGCGACCGCGAGTCCCGCCGTCACGAGACCCTCCGGAGAGCGAGCAGGAAGAACGGCACGCCGACCAGCGCCGTGACGGCGCCGATCGGGATCTCGGCCGGCGAGAAGAGGAGACGGGAAAGCGCGTCGGCGAGCACGACGAGAGCGCCGCCCGCCGCGGCGCTGCAGGGAAGCAGCCGGCGCTGATCGTTCCCCCACGCGAGCCGCGCCAGATGCGGCGCGATCAGGCCCACGAACCCGACGATCCCGACAAACGACGTCGCCGCGGCCGCCAGCAGCGCGGCGGCAGCGAACACGAGGGCCTTCGTCCGGTCGACGGCGACGCCGAGCGAGGCGGCGCTCTCCTCGCCCACGAGAAAGAGGTTGAGCGAGGGCGCCGTCGCGAGCAGGAGCCCTCCGCCGACGGCGAGATAGAGGCCGAGCGCCGCCGCCTCCGACGGCCGCGCTTCGGCGAGGCTTCCCATCATCCAGAAGAGCATCGAACGCGAGCGCCCTCCGGCCGACGAGGAGAAGAGCAGGAGGATCACCGCGGAGAAGAACGCGTTGGCGGTGACTCCGGCCAGGAGCAGCCGCTGGAGGTCCAGGCGGCCGGAACGAAGCGAGAGGAGGAGCACCGCCGCGGTCGCCGCGGCCGCCCCCGCGAAGGCTCCGGCCGGCGACGCGAGCGCCGACGCGCCGAAATAGACGGCGACGGCCGCGCCGGCGGCCGCGCCTCCCGAGGTCCCGAGCAGAAAAGGATCGGCGAGCGGGTTCTTGAGCAGCGCCTGCAGCGCCGCCCCCGCGATCGCGAGCGCGGCTCCGGTGCCGGCCGCGAGCGCGACCCGCGGCAGCCGGAGCGAGAGGATCGCCCGAGCGACCGGGTCGCCGCGGCGGAGCGCCTCGAACGAGAGCGGCACGCTTCCGACGAGGACCGCGAAAACGGCAGCCGCCGCGAGGATCGCGAACGCGGCGGCGATCGCTCCGGCGGGCGAAGCGCGGCGTCCCTTCATCGGCTCTTCATCGCGGGATCTTCGCGAGCGCGGCCGCGAGCTCCTCGAGCGCGTCGAAGGAGCGCGGCCCCGGACGGATCAGACGGTCGCCGTCGATACCGATGACGCGCCCGGCGGCGACGGCCGGCATGCGCGACAGCGGCCCCTCGCGGAACGCACGGGCGAAGACCGGCATGGTGTCCTTCTCCACGGGGTACACCACGGCGTCGCAGGCAGCGGTCAGGAGAAACTCCGGCGAGACGACCGGCCACCCCGGCCGGCCGACGCAGTTGCGCGCCCCCGCCGTCCTCAGGATGTCGGCGGCGAACGTCCCGGCGCCGGCCGCCTGCGGCGGCGAGGGCCAGATGAGGAGAACCGCGGAAGGTCCCGATCCCCGCCGCCGCCGGAGCACCGCGTCGCGGCGCCGCGCGAGCGCGGCGGCGAGCCGCTCGCCTTCGGCCCTCACGCCGAGGCGATCGCCGATCTCGCGGATCGACGCGAGCACTCCGTCGAGGTCCGGGGCCGACGTCGTGAGGACCGGGATCCCCCGGTCGGCGAGGATCTTCACCGACGCCGCCGGGTTCCCTTCGGTCGTCGCCAGCACGAGGTCGGGGCGCAGCGAGACGATCTTCTCGAGATCCGGCGTGAGACCGCCGACCGGCGGAAGCGACGCCGCGGCGGGCGGGTAGTCCGAGAGTGCCGATACCCCGACGAGGCGGCCGCCGGCGCCGAGCGCGAAGACGATCTCCGTCAGATTCGGAGCGAGAGCGACGACGCGGCGGGGCGCCGCGGGCGCGGCCGGCGCGAAGGACGCCGCGGAGAGGAAGGAGAGCGCGGCCAGCGCGCGCGAATGGAGGCGGCGCATCGCGAATCGGCCGCGGGGCTCACTCCGCGGCCGACGGAAGGCGTCGGGGCGGGTTCCGGGACGAAGGACTCGGCCGGCTCGCCGCCGACCGGCCCGGCCGGGTCCCGCTACGACGCGCTTTCCGCCTCTTCCAGGTCGTTCGGCACGCCGAGGCGGGTGCAGGCGGCGTCGTACATCTGGCGCGCCGCTTTCTGGGCGTTCTGGAGCTCGGCCAGGCGCTCCTTGACCTTCGCGAGCTCGTCCTGGATGTTCGCCTCCAGGTCCGAGATCTCCTTTTTCGTGACCGCCAGGGTCTGTTCGTAGAACTTCTTCTGCTCCGCCGAAAGGGTCATGGGAAAACTCTCCTTCTCTTGAACCCGGCTCTTACGGATTCACGTCGACCGGAATCGCCTTGTACATCTTCACCGGCACGCCGTCCTTCGTGGCGGGCCGGAACCGCGCCCTCTTGACGGCGTCGACGATCGCCTGGTTGACGCCGGTCCTCGTAGCGACCCCCGTCTGGATCCGCGCCGACTGGACTTTGCCGTTCTCGTCCACGAGGGCGAGGATCACGACACGGCCGGAGACACGCTCCTGCCGGACCGCGAGAGGGTAATTCACGGCGAGACGCGACACGAGCTCGGGCTCGACGACGCCCGGCCCCGGGCCGACGAGATCGCCGCGCGAGACGGCGGCCGCGGCCGGCTCGGCCGGCGGCGGCGCGGAAGCAGGAGCGCTCGCGATCTTCTTCGGAACGCTGATCGCGGTCGGCTGCGGGGACGTGGGCTCGGGAACGATCGGCATCGGCACGGGCGGCTTGATCGCGTCGCTCGCCACGGCCGTCGGAGCCGCGGCGGAAGCCGACGCCGGGGGTGGCGCGGCGTTCTTCTTCTGCGCCGCCTGCGCCTTCTCGAGCTCCTTCTGCTTCTGCGCGAGCTGCTTCTTGACCTCGTCCTCGATCTGCTTCTCGGTCAGGGTGGAGCTCGCCGCCGTCGTCGTCGCGGCGGGAGCGGCCGACGTCGTGGCGGGCGCCGCGGACGTCGTCGCCGCCGATGGGACGGCGACGGGCGGCGCCGGGTGCTTGCGGGTGACGGCGACGATCACGCCGATCAGGACGAGGGCGGCCACGGCGATCCCGGCGACGAGCGGCGCCCTTCCCTTCTTCTCCGCTTCGACGCGCTTGGACGAGTAGGCGCCGAAGACGCCGCTCTTGGTGTCGTGCTTGACGCCCTCGGCGGACCCCGCGACGGCCGGCTCGGCGGCCGCGACGGGCGCGGGCGAGGCGGGCATCGGGACGCCCGGAACGGTGCCGGTCTTGCGCTGGACGACGGTGCCCTTGGCCTTCTTCGATTTCGCGGGCGCCGCCGGCTCGGGCTTCGACGGCGTGAAAGCCTGGTCGAAGGCCCGCTCGCTCCCCGCGGCCGCGCCTTTCTCCTCCGCCTGGAGATGGTGGAGATAGATCGCCAGATCCGCGCTCCCCGGAGCGGGAGAGAACGTGTACAAAACGGATTCGAGGTCGCGCTGGAGGTCCGAGGCGTTCTGGTACCGCTCCTCGGGGCTCTTCGCGAGCGCCTTCAGGACGATCGCGTCCACGCGCTTCGGGACGTCGGGGTTCTTCGTCGACGGCGCGGCCGCCTTGACGTTGCGCACCTGCTCGAGAATCGTCAGGTCCGTGTCGCCGGCGAAGAGCTTCTCGCCGGTCAGCATCTCGTAGAGCACGCTCCCGAGCGAAAAGAGATCGCTCCGCCGGTCGAGCGGCTTGCCCGAGGCCTGCTCCGGGGACATGTACTGGAGCTTGCCCTTCAGCGCACCCGCCTGCGTCTGCGAGGACTTCGACGCGGCCTTCGCGATGCCGAAGTCGCAGAGCTTGATGTCGCCTTCGTAGGAGATGAGCACGTTCTGCGGCGAGACGTCCCGATGGACGAGCGACAGGTCCTGGCCGTTGAAGTCCTTGCGCCGGTGCGCGTAGTCGAGCGCCGCGGCGAGCTTCGACGCGACGAACAGCGCGAGCTCCGGCGGGAGCGGCAGCCCGTGGTCCGCCCCGGACTTCAGGATCGACCGCAGGTCGCGTCCCTCCACGTACTCCATCGCGATGTAGTAGGAGTTCTCGACCTTCCCGAGATCGTAGATGTGGATGATGTTCGGGTGGTTGAGCTGCGCGGCGAGCTTGGCCTCGTCGGCGAACATCGTGATGAAGTCCTCCGACGCGGCCATGTGCGGAAGGATCTTCTTGATCGCGACGATCTTCTGGAAACCGTCGACGCCGCTCATCCGCGCCTTCCAGACCTCTGCCATGCCGCCGGTCGCGATCTTTTCCATGAGCTGGAACTGGCCGAAACGGTCCTTGTCGGACGGGGCGGGGGCCTTCTTCGCGGCCGCCGCGGGCGCCGGAGGAGGGGGCGCGGCCGCCGCCGGTTTCGCGGGCGCGGCGGGCTTCGGTTTCGAGATCGCCATGCCCGAGAGCGTCTGCGAGATCATGTTCTCGACCTCGAGATCGGTCGAGGCCCGCGGCGCCGGCCGGGAAGGCTCGGCGGGCTTCGGCAGGGGCGGGGGGCCCGCGGGCCTCACCGGGGCCGGGGGCGCGGGTCTCGGCGCCGGCGCGGCCGAAGCCGGCTTCGGCGGCTCCATAGGCGCGGGCCGGGCGGGGGGAGCGGCGGGAGCGCTCTTCTTCGGGCTGAGGATGCCCGACAGCGTGTCCTCCAGCCGCTGGTCGACGTTGGGAGCCGGCGCGGATGCGCGCGGCGGCGCCGGGGCCGGAGAGGGAATCGCGAGATCGGGAATCGTGGCCGCGGAGCTCCGCGGCGGAGGCGCCGCCTCCTCCGGCTGGAGATCCTCCAGCACGTCGGCGAAGATGTCCGAGGACGTGAGCCCGCCCTGCAGCTTCGAAGCGTCGATGCGCATCGTCTGGGCGCCCGGATCGGTCGAATCGATCGCTTCGAACGCGATGCTCCGGAAGGTCTCGTCGGAGAACGGCTTCTCGAGGATGTCGAACGCGCCGATCTTCTGCGCGTCCGCTTTGGGATTGGAACCTTTGTAGCCGGACATCATCAGGAGGATGGGAGGAGCCGTCGGGCCGCCCTTCCGGCGCAGGTCGCGGATCACGTCGTTGACCCGCATCTTCTGGAGGGCGGCGGTCACCACGACGAGGTCAGGACGCTCGCGGTCGAAGGCCGCGAGGCCCTCGTCCCCCTCGCGGGCGACCGTCACATCGAAATCCGGCCCCCCCGCCAGACGCACCTTATCGATGTATCGCGGCTCGTTCTCGATCAGGAGAAGCTTCTTTGCCATGGTTGGATGACCCATTATCTCCATGCGCCGCAGCGGTTGTCAATCGCGGAGCGCTTTACACCCCCCCGATCGGCGAATAAAATAGGGGGCTTTCGAAAAGAGGACGAACCATGTCGGGCCACAGCAAATGGAGCACGATTAAGCACAAGAAGGGCGCCGCCGACGCCAAGCGCGGGCGCATCTTCACGCGTCTCATCAAGGAGCTGACGGTCGCCGCGCGCGAAGGAGGCGGGAGCGTCGAGACCAACGCCCGGCTGCGCAAGGCGGTCGACGACGCCAAGGCCGCGAACATGCCCGCGGACAACATCAAGCGGGCGATCCAGCGCGGGACGGGCGAGCTGCCCGGAGTCCAGTACGAGGAGGTCGTCTTCGAAGGGTACGGTCCCGGCGGCGCCGCCATTTACATCGAGGCGCTCACCGACAACAAGAACCGCACGCTCCCCGAGATCCGCCACATGTTCACGAAAAACGGCGGCAACCTCGGCGAGAGCGGGTGCGTTCGTTTCATGTTCGACAAGAAGGGCTACCTCGCCGTCGAGCGCGACAAGGTCTCGGAGGATCGCCTGATGGAGATCGCCCTCGAGGCGGGGGCCGACGACCTCGCGACCGACGATGCCGAGTATTTCGAGATCTACACGGCGCCGGAATCGTTCAACGACGTGAAGACGAAGATCGAGGCCAGGGGCGTGCCGGTCGCCGTCTCGGAGGTCTCGATGATCCCCCAGACGCCCGTCAAGCTCGACGACGCCAAGAGCGCGCAGCTGATGAAGCTGATGGAAGCGATCGAAGAGCACGACGACGTCCAGAACGTCTGGACGGCGGCCGAGCTCCCCGAGTCGGCCTGACCGGCGGCGGAACGGGCCGTATGGCCTTTGCACTCGCGCGCGCGGCGATCGGCGCCCATCGCCGCGCCGGGCCGGCCATACACGGATGGACGACGAAGCTCCTTTTCCGATGACGCGAAAGCGCGGCGAGACGTGCCGGAAGACGGGCCCGCGCCGACGGCCGGCGGGCGAGGCGTACCGAAGTGCGTCCGTTGAGCCCGGCGGCCGGCGGATCGGGTCCGTATTGCCGTCGCACTGGCGTGCTCGGCGATCGCCGCGTTCCGCGCGAACCGCGCCGGCCGCTCTGAGGCCGATCCGTCGCCGGGCGACGGATCCCGCTCGATTTTCGCCGCGCATGGTCCGCGCCGGACAGCCGTGAAGGTCCTCGGCATCGACCCGGGCTCCCGCGCCTGCGGCTACGGGCTCGTCGACTTCACCTCGGGCGTCCTCGTCGCCTTGGACTTCGGGGTCTGGCGCGAAGGGGACGGCCGGCTCTCGCGGCGGCTCGAGTCCTTATTCGCGCGGGCGGAGCGTTTCCTCGCCGACTGCCGTCCCGACGCCGTGGCCCTCGAGACGGTCTTCGCCGGCAAGAGCGCCGCCTCCGCGGTCGCGCTCTCCCACGCGCGCGGCGTCGTGCTCCTGGCCGCCGCCCGCGCCGGTCTCCCGACCTACGAATACGAGCCGCTCACGATCAAGAAGTCGATCACCGGGTACGGGCGCGCCGAAAAGCCGCAGGTCCGCGAAATGGTCAAATCGCTCCTTTCGGCGACATCGGCGGCCATTCCACTGGATGCCGCCGACGCCCTCGCGACCGCGATCTGCCACTGTCACCACGCCTCGGGACCGACTTTTGACGGTCGAACGGTCGCGTGTTAGCATCCGAGCCAAACATGTCATTCCAGGGTTCGCTGAAAGAACTCCCGGTCCCGGACATCGTCCAATTGATGTCCGTATCGGGGAAAACGGGCGTGTTCACGCTCACCCGGGGTCCCGAGCGCGGGGTCATTTACCTGAAAAACGGACAAATGGTCCACAGCCGCCTCGGCGAGATCACGGGCGAGGAGGCCGTCTACGCGCTGGCGATCTGGTCGTCGGGCGACTTCCAGTTCAACCCCAACGACGAGAGCGACGAGCACACGATCACGAAGTCGAACACCAGCCTCCTGATGGAAGCGGCCCGGCGGCTCGACGAGTGGAAGGTCCTCTCGAAGAAGATCCCCGGCATCGACGCCGTTCCGCAGCTCAAGGAGCGGGAAAGTCCGGAGCCCGTCACGCTCTCCCCGCAGGAATGGAATCTCGCCGGAAAGATCGACGGCCACCGCACGATCGAGGAGATCGCGCGCGCCAACAAGACCTCCCCTTTCGAGGTCGCGAAGACTCTCTACGGGCTCGTCGCCGCAGATCTCGTCGAGCTGCGCGCGAAGGAACCTGCCCGACTGCCGCCCCCGGCGGCGGTCCCGATCCCGCCGGCCGCGCCCGGCTCGCCCGCGACGCTCGGGGACGAGAAGAAGATCCTGATGATCCTCTGCACCCGCGTGAAGCAGGAAGCGGAAGCCGCGATGGGCGAACAGAACCTCCCCGGCATCGACCGCCCGTACCGCCAGGCGCTCGCCGAGATCGACCGTGGGCGCGGCATCGAGTCGGTGCGCGATTTCATCCGGCAGACGGAGCAAACGATCTCCGCTCTCCGCGGAACGGCGCCGATGCGCACGTTCCAGGAGAAGATGGCGCTCGTGATGCAGCCGAAGGCATAGGCGCCGGCGCGGCCGCCGCCGCACGCCGAAAGCACCTAATCCCAATATCCAAACTCCAAAGGGTTTCCGGTCCGGCTCCAGGAGTTCGCGTATCGGAATCGGGAGTTTCTCTCGCCCTGGGGCCCGTTGGAATTCGAATATTGGAATTTGGGATTTGGCGCTCGGGATTTCCCATGGGCACTTCCGTCGCGCCCCATGGGAAAAAGTCTTTCAAAAGAAGAGGGTTGGCCTTATACTTCGGGTAATTTCCGGCATCGGCCGGCGGACCCAAGCACGGTACCAGAGACTGGGGAGAAAGGAGTTTCTATGAAGGTTGCGCGCCGGGCGCCGCTCGTCTTGGCTTTCATCCTCCTGGCGATTCCGATGCGAGTCAATGCTCAGGCTTACGCGGGCCAGCTCGGAGTGGGGCTCTACTCGCCCTCTCCGTACACCGGTCCCCTCGCCCCGGACTTCGGCGGAGAAACCGGCCTCTTCACGATCCCGACCGGAGACAGTCTGCCCGCCCGCGCGTTCTCGCTCGGCCTGTACATCCAGAACCTCAAGCTCGTGGCCGGCGAGGACCCGAACTTCCCGGCGCCGGACCGCCACCGGCTGCACGAGAACACGACCTTCCGCGGCAGCATCGGCTACGGCATCGCGAACCATCTCGAAATCTTCGCCTCCGCGGGCGAGGAGAGGGACGAGAGCCGCGGGGGCTGGTGGACGGGCGTCATCAACGGCCAGGAATTTTCCGAACCCTACAAGCTGACGGATCCGGCCAAACTCCGAGTCGGCGCCAAGGTCTCGATGTGGGAGGCGGGATCCCGCGGACGCTTCGCGCTCTACACCGCCGCGCACATTCCGGTCGCCAACGACCAGGATTTCGTCGAGACGCGGCGCACCGACTGGGAGTTCGGCGCCTCCGGATCGCTCGGCATCGTGACCGGCAACGTGTCGTACCTGCTCTCCGGGCGCCGGTCGACGGACCCGGACATTCGCGTTCCGAACCGGCTGCGGTTCGCCGTCGGCACCGACGTCCCCTTCGGGCCCGTCCACTGGATCTCGGAGCTCGACCGGAGCGTCTACGACAACGCGTCGATCAGCGAAGGATCGCCCGACATCAAGACGCCGGACTGGTCGTATTTCGCGAGCGGCGTGCGGGTCTTCTTCGGGCACACCGGATGGGGCGTCACGGCCGCGCTCAACGCGAACGTCGACCAGCTCGTGCGGCACGGATTCTCCCCGACGCCGATCGGCGCGATTCTGGGCGTCCACTACGCCCCGTTCCCGGCGCCTCCCGCGCCGCCGAAGCCTCTCCCGCCGCCGGCCGCGGCCGTGACCACCCAGGAGACCGAGGAAGCGCCGCCGCCGGCCGCCGTCGAGACGCCGGCCCCGCCCGCCGCGCCGCCCGCGCCGCAGACGCGGACCACGACCGACACGATCGGTTTCGACAAGGGCGGCGCCCGCCTGACGAACATCGCCAAGGCGATCCTCGACGGCGTCGCGCTCCGCATGAAGAACGACCTCAACTCGACCGCGGTCATCACCGGCTACTCCGACAACGCCGGCAGCGAAGACGCGAACCTGAAGATCTCGACCCAGCGCGCCGAGGCGGCCAGGGCCTACCTCGTCGAGCGGCACGGGATCGACGGCGCGCGGATCAAGACCGAGGGCCGCGGCGCCGCGGACCCGGTCGCCGACAACGGCACGGCGGAAGGGCGCGCCAAAAACCGCCGCGCGGTGATCGTCGTCACGCTCGTTTCCGGCTCGTGACCGCCCCGTCTACCCGCTCTTTCCCGCCCCCTCCGATGGAGGGGGTTTTTTTTCGGGTATGACGGCCGGGTTCTCTCCCGAAACACCGCCCGGACGGGCCGGTCTGCGCATCCTGGCGTTCGCCGCCGCCGTCGCCCTCCTGTCGTACGGGCAGGCGTTCTTCGTCACGATTTTCTTTTCGCTCTTCCTGTCGCTGGCGCTGCGCCCCTTCGTCTCGCTGCTGGAGCGCGCGCGGATGCCGCGCGTCGCCGCGATCCTCCTCGTCCTCGCGATCCTGATCGGGGCCGTCGCGCTGCTGATCGTCAACGTCTCGGCGCAGCTCCAGCAGTTCTACCTGGACCTGCCGCTCTATCAGACCAAGATCCGCGAAGTGACGAGGCGCCTCGCGGACCTCGTGCGGAACGTCCAGGAGCGGACCGGAAGCATCCTCCCCGAAGAGACGCGCGGGGTTCGCGAGGTGAAGATCGCGGGGTCGTCGCTCGAGACGACGCGCGCGCTGCTGGCGCGGCTCGGATCGACGCTCTCGACGCTGCTTTCCGCAGCGGCCGTCCCGCTCCTCTCGTTTCTGATGCTCAAGGACCGGGAGAAGTTCGGGCGCGCCCTGTCGGGCCTCCTCCGGCGCGACCGCCGGTTCGAGCGGCTCGACGTCGTCGGCGCGATCTCCCGGTCGCTGACCGCCTATGCCCTCGGCGAGTCGTTCGTGGTCCTCATCATGACGGCCGCGACGATGCTTTCGCTCATGGCGATCCGCATCAACTATTTCTACATCCTCGGCCCGCTCGCCGGGCTCTGCGTGCTCGTCCCGTACGTCGGCGTGATCGTCTCGACGATCCCCGCGGTCCTGGTCGCGTATTTCCAGCTGGGCGGCCGCGCCGCCGTGACCGTCCTGATCATCTACGTCTCCCTCCAGTTCCTCGAAGGCAACATCCTCACGCCCTTCATCGTCGGCGGGAAAGTCCGCCTCTTCCCGCTCACGGTCCTCATCGCCTTCCTCTTCTGGGGGATGCTCTGGGGCGTGGCGGGAGCGATCCTCGCGGTGCCGCTGACCTCGGCGCTGAAGGTCGTCTGCGAGAACGTCGAGGACTGGCAGCCCCTCGCGCGACTCATGGGCGAGCCGGACGAATTACCTCCTCCGGACGCGGTCTAGCAGGCGCGGATCATACGCACGGGATATCCAGCAGACGCCGCCCGCGGCTCAACGCACGCCCCGGTACGCCTCACCCGCCGGCCCGGGTCCCCGCGCGCGTCTTCCCGCACGTCTGGCCGCGCCTCGTCATCGACGTTGATCGAGTGACGCTGGTGCTCGAAGGTTCAGCGCCCTGCTCTCCGGACTCCGCCGCTCAGTTGTCGTGACATCGAGGCGCGGCGAGACGCGAGCCCGACGGGATGCGGGTCGCCCGCGGCGTCCCGAGGCATACCGGGGCGTATGTCGCAGGGCGACGCGGGCGGCACGCGCCCGTCCGGCTCGATGTATCGCCGCGCTAGAGTCTCGCCTTTCCGACCGACAGCGCCGCGCCAATAAACCCCGCGACCGCGCCGGAGAGCGGAAACAGCGCGGCCGTTCCCGCCGAGAAGAAACGCACCCAGAAGAGCGACAGCACCGGGTGGGGGGAGGCGGCGAGCACTCGTCCGGCCGCGACGTAGGTCCCGGCGAGGAGGAGCAGCGCGAACGCGCCTCCGACCGCGCCTTCGAGGGCTCCGTGCAGCCAGAACGGCGTGCGGATCTTCGTCTCGGTCGCCCCCATCAGGCGCATGATCTCGATCTCGTCCCGGTGCTGGTCGAGCGCGAGCCGCACCGCCGACGCGACCGACAGCACCGCCGCGGCGCACAGCAGCGCACCGAGGGCGAATGCCGTGCGGCGGACGATCTTCAGGAAGTCCCGGAACCGCACCTCGAAGGGCGCCTCCTCCTGGACCTGGTCGACGCCCGGCCGGCGGGCGACGGCGGCCGCGACCGCGCTCCCCTTCTCCGCCGACTGCGGCCTCAGCACGACTTCGAGCGACGTCGGAAACTCCATCCCCTCGAGGGTGGCGAGGGCCTCCTTCAGGTCGGGAAAGGTCCTCTCGAAGCGCCGGCGCGCCGCGGCGGGGCCGACGATCCGAACCTGCGCGACCTCCGGAGCGGCCGCGATCGCCTGCGCGACAGACCGCGCGTCCGCCGACGGAAGCAGCGTCGCGACGATCGATGCCGGCTCCTCGGCCGAGGAGGCCAGGCGGGCGACGTTCTGCGTGAGGAGGAGCACGATCCCGGGGATGTACAGCGCGACCGCGATGAGGCCCACGGCCACGGCCGTGAGGCCCGGGCCACTCCGAGCGATCGACCAGGCCTCGGCGAACGCGTGCCGGACCGCGACGCGGATCACGCGGGGAGGAAGGGAGCCTCGCGGGCGGCGAGGCCGGCCGGAGCGCGGACCGGGTCCTCGCGCAGGCGGCCGTGGTCCAGCGTGAGGACACGCTTCCCCATCCGGCGGATCAGGTCGACGTCGTGCGTCGCGATCACGACGACCGTGCCCCGGAGGTTGATCTCGGCGAAGAGGTGCATGATCTCCTCCGAGAGCGCCGGATCCAGGTTCCCGGTCGGCTCATCGGCCAGGAGCAGCTGCGGCTCGTTGACGAGGGCCCGCGCGATCGCGACGCGCTGCTGCTCCCCGCCCGAAAGCTCGGAGGGGTAGGCGTTCATCCGGTAATGGAGGCCGACCTGCTTCAAGACCTGGTACGCGCGGCGCTTCTGCTCGGCCGGCGGCGTCCCGAGGATGGTCTGCACGAACGCGAGGTTCTCGAAGACCGTCTTGCGTCCGATGAGCTTGAAATCCTGGAAGACGATTCCCACCGTCCGCCGGAAGTAAGGGAGCCTCGACGACGGGAGCACGCCGATGTTCCGGCCGTTGACGACGATCTGCCCCTCCGTCGGGAGCTCGTCCCGGAAGAGGAGCCGCAGGAGCGTCGTCTTACCGGCGCCGGAAGGACCCGTGAGGAAGACGAATTCCCCCTTGTTGATCGTGAACGAAACGTCCGTCAACGCGTGCCGGTACCGTCCGTATTCCTTCGAGACGTGAAAGACCTGGATCATGCGTCGAGCCGCGCCTTCAGCAGCCGGCGGACGGTCTCCGGATCGGCGCTTCCCCCCGTCGCCTTCATCGCCTGCCCGACGAACCAGCCCAACGTCGCCGTCTTCCCGCCGCGATACTGCGCGACCGGCGCGGGATTGTCGCCGAGCACGCGGTCGATCGCCTCCGCGAGCGCCGACTCGTCCGAGACCCGGGTCAGCCCTTTTTCGCGGACGACTTCCGGCGCGCGGCGGCCGGACCGCGCCATCTCCTCGAAAACGACCTTGGCGGCGGAGACCGAAAGCTCTCCCGCCGCGACGAGCCCGAGCAGCTCCGCGAGGGCCGCCGGCGGAACGCTGAACCGGTGCGTCTCCTCCGGCGAGAGCTTCTGCTCCTTCATCCAGCGCAGCACCTCCCCGGTGACCCAGGACGCGGCGAGACGCGGCGCGACGGACGCCGCCACCGTCTCGAAGTACTCCGAGAGCGGGCGCGACGAGGAGAGGAGCTCCGCGTCCGCCGCGGGAAGCGCGTAGATCGTGCGGAACCGGCGCCGCTTCTCGCGCGGCGTCTCGCGGAGCGTCGAGCGGACCAGGGCGATCCACGCCTCCGGGATCTCGAGGGCGCCGAGGTCCGGCTCCGGGAAGTACCGGTAGTCGTGCGCCTCTTCCTTGCTCCGCATGACGCGCGTCTCGCCGCTGCCCGCGTCGAACAGGCGGGTCTCCTGGACGATGCGCTCCCCTTCGGCGCGCCGCGCGGCCTGCCGCTCGATCTCGAACTCGATCGCCCGTCCGACGTTCCGGATCGAGTTCATGTTCTTGATCTCGACCCGCGTCCCCAGAGGGTCCGATTCCGAATCGCGGATGGAGACGTTCGCGTCGCAGCGGAGGTTTCCTTCCTCCATGTTCGCGTCGGAGATCGAAAGCGTCCGCAGCAGCCGCCGCAGCTCGGTCAGGTACGCCATCGCCTCGGCGGCCGAGCGCAGGTCGGGCTCGGAGACGACTTCCAGCAGCGGCACTCCCGCGCGGTTCCATTCGACGAGGGTGACGGTGTTCGGAACGTCCGGATACGGGTTCTCGTGGAGCGACTTGCCGGCGTCCTCCTCGAGATGCGCGCGCACGAGGCGGATCTCGCGCGTCCCCGTTTCCGTCTCGATTTCGACGGCGCCTCCCGAGACGATGGGCCGCTCGAACTGCGTGATCTGGTATCCCTTCGGCAGGTCGGGATAGAAGTAGTTCTTGCGCGAAAACGTCGAGCGGCGGTCGATCGTCCCCCCGACCGCCAGCCCGAACCGGATCGCGAGCGCGACCGCCTCGCGATTGACGACGGGAAGCGTCCCCGGAAACCCGAGGCAGACGGGGCAGGTCGCGGAGTTGGGCTCCGCCGCGAAGGTCGTCGGGCAGGGGCAGAACATCTTCGACGCGGTCGCGAGCTGCGCGTGCACCTCGAGCCCGATGACGGGGACGACCTTCACTTTTTCCGAGACGGACACCGTCAGATTGTAGCAAACACGCCCTGCCGGGGCCCGGCGATCGCGGTATTCTCGGCGCCGTGGAGCTGTGGAGGAGCCGCCGCGGACCCTTCGTCGCGGCGTTCTCGAAGCGCGGAGAGGCCCCGCCCGGCATCGCGTCGGCGACCGGGCACCTCGCGCGCCGCCTCGCCGAGACGATCGGACACCCCGACCTCCCGATCGCGCGGGGGAGGCAGGTCCACGGGAAGAACGTCCTCCCGGTGCGCGAACCGATCCTTCCCGGAGAGACGCGGGACGTCGGCGAAGGCGACGTGCTCGTCACGGCACGCGCGGGCGTCGCGCTCGCGGTCCAGACCGCCGATTGCGTCCCGATCCTCCTCTTCGGCGGTGCGGGCGTCGCCGCGGTTCACGCCGGATGGAGGGGGACGGCGGCCGGCGCGGCGGCCGAAGGGGTTCGGGCGCTTTCGCGCGAGTGCGGCGAACCGCCCGCCGCGTTCGCCGCGGTCCTCGGGCCGTCGATCGGCGCCTGCTGCTACGAAATCGGCGGCGAGGTCGCCGCGGCGTTCGCGGGCGAGTTCGTCCGGCGGGAATGCGGCGGCAAGTTCCGGCTGGACCTCAAGGCCGCCAACCGGGCCCAGCTCGAACGCGAGGGGCTCCTTCCGGAGAACATCGACGTCCTCCCCTTCTGCACGCTGTGCGGAGGAGAAGAGCTCGCGTCGTTTCGGCGCGACGGGCCGGCGGCGGGCCGGATGATCGCGCTCGTCGCGCGGCTGTCCTGATCCGAAGGACAGGAAAGGCACCGAACCGCCCGAACGGCGCGGGAATCCGCGGAGGCGCCGGCGCGTTATCTTCTCGACATGCATCCCCCTTCGCCGCTGCGCCCCGAGCTCGCCGCGATCGGCCTCCCGGCGAGGCCGTGGATCATCGCGCATCGCGGCGCGTGCGGAGAGAGCCCCGAGAACACGCTCGACAGCTTTCGCCTCGCGGTGGAGCAAGGCGCGGACATGATCGAGCTCGACCTTCGCCTGACGTCCGACGGCGTTCTCGTCGCGGTCCACGACCGGAACCTCCGGCGCGTCGCGGGCCACACCGTCTCCGTCGAGGACACGTCGGTCAACATCCTGCGGCACCTCGACGTTTCCTACCATTTTCACCGCGGGAGGAAGCGCGCGCGCGTCCCGACTCTCGAAGAGATCCTCGATCTCCTCCCCCCCCGGTTCCCTCTCACGCTGGACCTCAAGTGCCGGCGGGCGGGGCGCGCCCGCTATGCCCGCGTCCTCGCGCGGGCCCTCGCGGGACGGGGCCATGCGATCTTCGCGAGCTTCAACTGGAGGCTCCTCGCGGAGGTCAAGAGCGCGATCGCGAACGCGCCGGTCGCGCCGATGTCGCGGCACCGCGTCCCGGGCGTCCTTCGGGCGGCGGAGGCGCTGGGGGCCTCGAGCCTCCATTGCCAGTTCGGCGCCGTGACGCCGCGGCTGCTGCGGGCGGTCGCCGGGAGCGGGCGCCCGGTGCTCGCCTACACCGTCAACGACGCGACACGCGCGCGGCGGCTCTTCGCGGCCGGCGCGTCCGGGGTCTTCACGAACTATCCGGGGAGGCTGCGGCGCGCGCTCGCCTCGTAGCCGGCTTCTACTCCTTTTCGCGGGTGACCGGGGTCGTGCTGTCGGGCTTCTCGTCGCGGGGCGCGCCGGGGGCAAACGACATCCGCTCGAATCCGGAGCCCGCCGGCAGCAGGTAATCGGTCCGGCCGTCGGTCCAGTCGATCCGGGCGCCGGACGTGTCCACGATCCAGAATCCCCGCTGCCCCTCTCCCCGGTCGCTGACCGCGCTGCCCGACGCGTCGAGAGAGATCGTGAAATGCGCGCCGTCCGTATCCGTCGCGTCCCACTTGCCGGTCCACGGGTCGGCGCCGTTGGCGGGCGCGGCGGCCGGCGCCGCCGGCGCGGCCTCGGGCGGCCGCCGATAGTACCCGCACGAGAAGACATGATCGCCCGCCCTGATCGAAAACGCCGATTTGTCCTCGATGCTCCCGGTCTGCGGGTTCTTCGCCTCGTAATCGATCCAGACCCCGTCTTCCGTCGCCTGTTTCTCGATGAAGAGCGCCCACGGTTTTCCGAGAGAGTCCCGCAGCGTCGCCTCGTCGGCGCCGACGAGGTCGGGCTCCGCCGGATCGGCGGCGATCTTCTTGTCCGGCCCGATCACGACGACGTAGAGGTCGCGGTGGAAGAACGGCCCCGGGGCCTTTCCAATCGCCGCGAGCGCCGCGGCGGCTCCTTCTTTTTTGTACAAAGCCACGGCCTTTTCGGCCATGGCCTTCGCTTCGGCCTCGGTCCCGTAGCGAACCGGCGCCGCAAAGGCCGGGGACGCGGTTCCGAGCGCCAGAAGGGCCGCGAAAGCTCCCCGAACGAGTCCCACGGCCAAATCATACGACGGCGGCGCGCTTGCCCGAAATCCCGGAATCTGCAAAGATCACGACAAATCGAGGTTGACGAGGTATGCCCTTGAACCTTTCCGGACGCCGTTCCGCCCGACGGGTTCCCGGCGACGGCTTCACCGCGCGTGTGGACGGCGTGGAAGGGCGGATCACCGTCGTGAACCTTTCGCGGATGGGAATCGCCGTCGAGACCGACGTGCCTCTCGAAGCGGGCCAGCGCTGCTCGCTCGAGCTCAGCGGACCGGCCGGCGTCGAGCACGTGGATTTCTACGTCATCCGGTGCGAGGAGCGCGGCGTGGACGGGCTGTCGACCTTTCTGACGGCGGGACTGTTCGTCGAGAAGCTCAGACGCCGGGATCTTCCCAAGGTCGTGCATCAAGCCTTCGGCTAACCGTCGCGGGAGCGGGCTCGGGGGACGGGAGCGCGTGGCGCCTTGCGCGGCTCGCCGAACGAGCGGCTCGACCGCGCCGCCGCCACCCCCTTCGCCTGCGCTCCCGCTCCCGCGTCGCGAGTCGTCTCGCGCAGCGATCGCGCGAGACTTCGTCGCGCCGCGAAGGCACGGTGGGGGATGGCTCTCGGCCTCCAGCGGCGCACACCCGAGGTTCTCTGCATCGAGGGATCGACCGAACGAGAATCGAAAGGCTGGAGCCCGTCGCGGGAGCGGGCTCGGGGGACGGGAGCGCGCTACCGTCACGTCGATGCGCGTACCGGGAACGTCGTCAAGCGGCCAGACGTTCTCGAACGGGTCCGTATGGGCCATCGCGCCAGGTGCTCGGAGATCCGACGCGTTCGGTGCTGGCCGTCGGCCGCTGGATATCCCGGGCGGGTCCGCGCTATTTCAAAAACCGCTGCCAGTCGCGCTCGACCTCCGCGATCCTCTCCGGCGACACCGGGTCGATCTCCTCGCTGGCGAGAGCGAGAGCGAGCGTGCGGGAAAACTGATTTCCGAGGAGCCGGATCGTCATCGCGACCGCCATGCGAGTCTCTTCGCTCCAATCGCTGATCGACTCGGCGGTCTGGACCGCCGCGACGACGGCCGCGTCATAGCGTCGCATGAGCTCTTCCCGATTCGACATCCCGTCTCCTTCCACGGAAGGAAAAAGCAACATGAGTGCCAGTTACGGGGCGGATGGCTTGATTTCCCCCGCTGCCCGACGTCAAGATCGGCCCGGAGGATCCCATGAAACTGATCACTCCCGCGGCGCACCGGCTCCTCGACTTCGCGGCGGTCGTCGTTTTCGCCGTCGCTCCTTTCGCGTTCGGCCTCGGCGGCCTGCCCGCCGCGATCTGCTGGGCGCTCGCGATCGTCCATCTCCTCGTGACCCTCGCCACCCGTTTCCCCGGCCGGTCCGGCGGGATCGCGCTCGTCGCTCACGGCGTCCTCGAGCTCGTCGTCGCGATCTTCCTGGTGGCCGCGTCCTGGCTCTTCGGCTTCGCGCCCGGCTCTCCCGCGCGCTACTTCTTCGTCACCGCGGGCGTCGCGCTCTTCCTCGTCTGGCTGCTGACGGATTACACCGGCCGGGGCGTCGAGCGAGTATGAGGCCCCCCGTCGCGGGACGCCTCACCTCGAAGGCGGGGGGGGCGGCGGCGGCTTCGTCGGCGGCGGCGGGTTGATCGGCGCGGGCGTCGGCGCCGTTCCCGGCTGAGCGGTCGGAGGCGCGGCCTGCGGCGCGGGACCCGGCGTTCCCGGATTCGCCGTCGTCCGGCATCCGGCGATCGCGCCGATCAGGGCCGCAAGAAGCAGAATTCTGCTCACGCCATGACCGAGAGCAATCGGCGTGCCTTATGTATGGGTATCAGTCGCGAGTCGCGAGTCCCAGGATCAGGCGACTGAGGATCGCAAGAGGTGCGGTCGCGGCGCCGCGGCGCTTGCGGGCAAGCGAGGGGCCCGGCGACCGTCGGTTCGGAACTACCCGAAGGCGCGGCGAGGCGCGAGCCCGGCGGGATGCGGGTCGTCCGACCCGCGGCCGCGGCGTACCGATGAGCGTACGGTAAGGCCGCGGGTCGCGGCGCACGCGCCCGCCCGGCTCGATGCATCCGCCTTCGCCAAGGCTTCGGCGGGACAGGTCGCCGCGCCTCCACTCAAATACCAGGAAAACCAATTCTCAGTTCGGAGTGACCTGAAGGCGCGG
>DATFVB010000174.1 GCA_035260525.1 Thermoanaerobaculia bacterium | reverse complement strand
CCAGCTCAACAACAAGGTGTCGTTCACGTTCCGGCTCGAGAGCCGCTTCAACCAGAACTTCTGGACGAACTACGGCGGTTTCGGGTTCAACAACGGCAACACGCCTCCGGGTCCGGGGAGCTGCACGTCCGGCAATTGCGGAGAGTTCGATCCCCGCTCGTCCGACTACCTTCAGTTCCGCGGCGCACAGGTCCTGATGACCCCGGGCTACAAGTGGATCGACGCCGTCACGGTCGGCTCGAACGACCTCGGACAGTTCGACCCGTTCGTGATCGGCCAGATCCGCTACATCGACCGCGACAATGCGAAGGCGCTCCTCTTCCAGGGATCGGCGGCGAATCACAAGCTGACCTGGGACGCAATCCGTATCTCGCTACCGCGCCTGTGGGCCGGCCCCGGGTTCACCACGGGCAACTGGACCGCTTCCGACGCTGCCTACGGCGCCCAGATCAAGTACCGGGCGTCCCAGCAGGTCGATTTCGGCGGGATCTTCCAGTGGGTCAACGACCAGGAGATCGACGCGGGCGACAACAACGTCGACAACGGCCGGAACCTGCGGACGCGGTTCCACAACACGGTCGTCGGCGCGAGGGTCGGGATCCATCCGGCATCGATCGTCGACATCCGCGGGGCGTTCTATCGTTCGTCGTCCTTTGCAGACCCCGTTCTCGCGGGCGCGAACTACGGCTCCGGACTCGGCGCCTATTCGCCGGTCCTCCTCGGCTCGCACAAGGGCAACAGCTGGAAGGCGGACGTCGACGTCAACGATCCTTTCGGCATCGGGCTCTCGTTCAACCTCGAGGGATTCTTCCTCGGCGCGAACTATTCGTCGCTCATGGCGGCCCGCCGGGAGAACGACGTTCTGTTGACGGAAGGCCATGACGCCGCATGGATGCAGCCGGGCCCCGGCAACACCGCCTACGGCGTGTTCAACACGATCGGCCGGCCCTCGATGTACGGAGGATGGGACGGCACCGCTCAGCAGCTCGCGACGATCAACGTCGACAACCAGTTCAGCGATTTCGACGAGCCGATGGCCGAATCGTCGATCGGCTGGAAGGGAATCACGATCGTCCCGAAGTTCTCGGCGGGCCCGGTCGATCTCTCCGCCGAATACACGCACCTCGGTTACGACACGAACTGGCAGGCGTACGGGACTCCGTCTCGGGCCATCTCCGCGACGTTGTATCCCGGCTTCGATTCCGATGCGGGCATCGGCGGGTTCGAGACGGGGTACGTTCCGTTCCAGGACAAGAAGACCGATCTCCTCGCGCTGCACGCGAAATACGTCGCTCCCGTCGGGAAAGGGCTCGAGCTCACCGGCCGCGTCAAGTACCTCAAGGAAACCGACAACCGGATGAACAGCGCGAGGTTCCTGCCCTATCAGCCGGGCGACTGCCCCGGGGCCGGCGCCGCCTGCGCGGGGAACCAGAACTTCTATTCTCCGGGCAACTCGTCGTCGAGCCTCTACGGGAACCCGCCCGTGATCACCGTGACCAACCCCGTGACGGGGGCGACCGAAACCGGCTACAAGTGGAAGCCGTTCGACAGCCTCTCCGACGACGACCGGGACATGAAGTATTGGGCGTATTCCCTCGGAGTCGGCTATCAGCTGACCGACGAGCTCTATGCGAATCTCAACTACGACCGGTACGACGTGGATCTGAAGGACGGCAACACGGCGTTCCAGGCGTACAACCTCCACGAGATGGCCGCCGGAAAGCACCACAAGAACATGCTGACCCTGCGGTCGCTCTACGTGCTCGGTCCGGGCTACGAGCTCCACTTCGAGTACCAGTACAACTTCGGGACTTTCGACCCGAACTTCGGCGGCGGATACGTCGTCCAGTACGCGGATGCGGACATCTCGAAGAACCACAACGTTCCGCTCAACTCCCCGGGATTCACGGGCCGTTTCGGCGGATGGAACAGCCTGCTCTCCCGCGACTTCGATCAGCAGCGTCTCAAGGCGTGGCTGAAAGTGGCGTTCTGATAGGGTTTCACTCGTCGGCCCGGCGGCTTCGGCCGCCGGGCCGTTCTTCGAGCCGGAGGAAAATCATGCGCCGACGTTCTCTCCTCGTATTCGCCCTGTTCGCGGCGGCGAACCTCGCGCCGCGCCGCTCCCGGGGGGCCGGCGACATCTTCCGGCTGACCGATCCGCGCGGCGACGACCACGGGTCGGGCTCGCTCGTCTATCCACTCCGCGACGATCTTCATCCGGGGGACCTCGACCTCGTCTCGCTCGTCGCGAAGGAGGACCCGCAGGGGACGCTCTTCGAAGCGACGTTCGCCCACCCGATCGCCCCGCCGCCTCGGCGGCCGATCGACGAGCTCGGGCAGACGCTCGACCGCGTCGCCCGCCACGGCTTCTACACGTTCAATCTGGACGTCTACATCGACACCGACCGGGTCCCCGGCTCCGGCCAGCTCGCGCTGCTGCCGGGCCGCCGGGCCGAGGTCGATCCCTCCACCGCGTGGGACAAAGCGATCTGCCTGACCCCCCGGCCCGCGCTGGCGCACGACATGATGGGGGACTTCCTGAAGGGCTATGCGCGTCGCGACATGAAAGCGAGGCTCGGCCGGATCGACTCCGCCGAGTTCGAGACGATCAAGAAGGGGATCGAACGGGACCTCGACTCGCGGATCTTCTTTCCGACGCAGGTGCGCGTCGAGGGCGCGAAGGTTTCTTTCGTCGTCCCCGTCTCCTTCCTCCTCGGGAGAGCGAAGGCCGACTGGAGCTACGTCGTCGTGGTGACCGCCGCGGACTTCGATCCCCGAGCGAGCGCGACGGCGACGCTCGGCCTGACGGAAGGGCCGGCCGACAATCTGATGATCGTTCCCGTCGCCGCGACGCCGTCTCCGGGCCGGTTCGGCGGCGCGCCGGAAGAGGACGAATTCGCTCCACCTCTGGTCGACATCGTGGTTCCTCCGGGGAAATCGCAGGAAGCGGTCCTCAAAGACTACGATCCCGCCAAGAAGCGCCTCGTGAGACTGCCCGGAGTGGTCCCCGCCGAAACGAGGTAGCCGCGGATCAACGGACGCGCCAGATACCGGAGGCGTGCGGCGGAAGCACGACCGAAATTCCGCGCGCCCCGATCTCCGGGGCGCCGATGAGGGGGTCGGCGAAGACCGGCTCGAGCGTCACGCCCCCGGCCGCATAGGTCCCCGCGGTCACCGTCAGGCCGCCGAGGTTGTGGAGGACGAGGAGCTTTTCCGTCCGGGTGCGGCGAAGGAACGCGAGCACCGGACCGGTGTCGGCCAGGAGCTCGATCCCTCCCGAGCGGAGCGCGGGGTGATCCCGGCGAAGGCGGATCAGCGAACGGTACCGGGCGAGGAGGGAGGCGGGATCGGCCTCCGCCGCGACGTTGGCCGTCTCCCGTCCCGGCGAAAAGGCATGCCAGGGCGTGCCGGTCGTGAAGCCGGCGCCCGCCGACCCGTCCCACGGCATGGGAGCACGCTTCTCTTCGTCCGCGTTTCCCGGGCCGTTCTGCATCCCGATCTCCTCGCCGTAATAGAGGAAGGGGTCGCCCGGGAGCGTCAGG
>DATFVB010000173.1 GCA_035260525.1 Thermoanaerobaculia bacterium | reverse complement strand
GGGTGAAGCGAGTAATCGGTCGAGCCGAGCGCGGCGCCGCTCCCGTCGTAGAGGACGACGTGAACGGTGGGCGATCCCCCGGCGGTTTCGACGAGGGCGAAGTTGTACCGGAAGTTCTCCGACCCTCCCTGGTCGATCCCCTGGATGGAGGCCGACTGGCCGAGCGAGATCGCGAAGGACTTCGGCACGCCGGCGAAGAAGAGGCCCTCGGTCTTGCCGAGGTCGTCGCCGGGCTCCTGGTTGTAGATGCGCTCGGCCACGAGGATCTCACCGGAGGACGTCACGCGGGCTCCTCCGAGAGCGTCGGTCAGCCCGAGCTTGGTCTCGACGACGTTCTCGTAGGTCTTCGTCTCCCCGGGAGCCAGCGTGTCGGAGAAAGAGGCGGGGTTCGTGTTGGCCTGCCCCTGCTTGAGGAACTCGAACGTGAAGGAGACCGTCGAGCCGGTCAGATTCGTCGCCCAGATCGTCGTGTAGAACTGCGCGCCGAACAGCCCCGGCAGCCGCCCGACCGCCGGAAGGAACACCTCCGTCGACGGGAAACCCGCGAAGAGCGGCGAACCCGCGAGCGCGAGCAGCACCGCGAAGGCGAGAACGGTGAAGCGGCGGCGAGAGAACGTTCGAAGCCCATCCATCGGAAGTCTCCTTTCGAGAAGCCGATCGGAATGTAGGAGGCGCCGATTCCGTGCACAACCGCACGAAGATGGGGGAGCGGGGAGTCAGCCGAGGAGGCCGCTCCGGATCGCCTTGCGGACGGCGGACGTCTTCGAGTTGACGTGGAGGCGCTCGTAGATCTTCCCGACGTAGTCCCGCACCGTGTTCAACGCGATCCCCATTTCGTCGGCGGCGGACTGGTACGTGTGGCCGTCCGCGAGGAGACGCAGGAGCCTGAGCTGCTGCGGCGAGAGGTCGTGCTCGAGCTTGTCCGGGCCGCCGATCGCCTGGATCATACCGAGCACCTTGCGCGCGACCGATGGGGAAAGCGGGGCGCCACCGTTGCGCGCCTCGCGAATCGCGGTGAGGAGATTGGCGGGAGGCGTGTTCTTCAGGAGATATCCGCTCGCGCCGTTGCAGATCGACTCGAACACCCTTTCCCGCTCCTCGAAAATCGTCAGCATCAGGACCTGCGTGTTCGGGCAGCGGGACTTGAGCGCAGCGATGCCGTCGACGCCCGACATCCCCGGCAGTCCGATGTCGAGCAGGAGAACGTCGGGACCGGACGCCGCGAGCCCGCGCAGGGCTTCTTCGACGGAGCCCCATCGCCCGACGCATCGAAACCCGGGGGTGCCGTCGATCAACGCGGCGAGGCCGTCCCGGAGCGGACGTTTGTCGTCGACGATGCCGACGGTGATCGGAGCCGTCCCTGCGGGCGTCGACGGTGAAGTCATCGGGTCGTGATCATCGCCGGTCGAGGTGCCGTCGAAAACCGCATGATCATGGGGGACCGGCGAGAGGAACCGAGATCGACACGCGCGTTCCCTCGCCGGGCTCGCTCGCGAGCTCGAGCGCGCCTCCGAGCGCGCGCGCTCGCTCGCGCATCGTGTCGAGGCCGTGTCCCTTTCCGGCGGCCGGGTCGAATCCGCGGCCGTCGTCGACGACCTCGCTCTTGAGCGTTCCATGGTCCACCGCGATGGCGAGCGAGACCCGGGCGGCGCCCGCGTGGCGGATCGCGTTGTGCGCCGCTTCTTTCAGCAGGAGATAGAGGTCGCGCCGGCGCCCGGCCTCGAGGGGCACGGCGGTCACGTCGTCCTTCACGTCCATCGCGAACCGGATCCCTCGGGCTTCGGCGAGGGTCGCGGCGAAATGGCGAAGCCGGGCGAGCAGACTTTCGAGATCGTCGCGCCGGGGATCGACGGACCAGACGATCTCGCTCATCGAATCGACGAGCTGGCGCGCGGTTCGGGCGACCTCCTCCATCAGGGATCGCGATTCGGGATCGTCCTCGCCCAGGCGCCGGCGGACGACCTCCGCGAGCACGGCGACTTCGGAGAGACCCGCGCCGATGTCGTCGTGGAGATCGGCGGCGATCCGGGTGCGGACGCGCTCGACCCGCATGACCTGCGCCAGGCGGGCGCGGTGAGCCGCCACCGCTCCGGCCGCGAGCGTCGCCGCAGCGAGGAGGATGAACCCGGGACGCCGCCAGACGGGCGCCGCGATCGAGAATTCCGCGAGCGCTCGATTCCGACTCCTTTGGCCCGCGGAATCCACGCCTTCGACTTCCAGCCGATACCGTCCGGGCGCGAGCCGAGGAAGCCCGATCACCCGGTCCGGCGACAGCTCGGTCCAGACGTTTCCCGGCTCGATCCGATACCGGTAATCGACCGAGCGCCGGGTCTCCCAGGCCGGGGAGGCGATCTCGAATCGAAGAGAGTTGTGACCGGGCGGCGCCTGGAATCGGGGTACGTTCTCGAGACCGCGAACGGGAAGCGGAAGCCGTTCCCCGGAGACCTCCACATCGTCGAAGAAGATCTCCACGGGCGCTCCCCGCGAGGGTGCGATCGGCTGGAGACGGGCGACTCCGCCGTCTCCGGCGACCCAGATGTCCCCGCCGACGCCGGCAATCGCCGCCATCCCGCCCGCCGGGAGACCGTCGGCGCGGGTGAAGTGCTCGGCCGTTCGCGGGCTCTCTCCGAAGCGGTCGACTCCTCCCGGAGTGAGGACGTACAACCGACCGAAAGAGTCCTCCGCGAAACCTCGCGTGTCCAGACTGGAGAGCCCGTCGGCGGTCGTCCAGCGTTGCGCCCGGGGAGACGGGGATTCGGGGTCGTCGAAACGGAAAACGCCGCCCCGGTCCGTCGAGATCCAGAGGCGGTTTCGCCGATCGCGATAGATCGACGTGATCCAGCCGTCCCTCGCGGAAGGGCCGGATGGGACCGGTTCGAGGCGGCCGGCCCGCCGC